>CAZFSQ010000420.1:0-2483 GCA_964521975.1 uncultured Oligoflexales bacterium
AAACAAGTACATACATGACAGTGGTGGAGCGTTGTAGAATGTCAAAGGGAATGTACTATATATGAAGAGGATTTAAGACAAGAGGTATGAACTTCATTCTAAAAATTTTTTTACTTTTTTTTATGATAATCAACATCTTGATCGACAGAGTTGAGACTGAAGATCATTTTTTAATTGTCGCTAACGGAACCTTTGAAGAAGAAGCCTTAAAAAAACACTTGATTGGAAAGACTATTGTTGCATTGGATGGTGCAGCAAATGAACTTTATAAAAACAAAATAGAGCCTATGTATATTTTGGGGGATTTTGATTCTCTTCAAGAAGAATATGAGAAAAAAGGTATTAATTTTTTCAATTTCAATAATGCTATGCGCTATTTCCAATCAATACCACAACCTAAAGGTGCGGCCCCACTTTTTGAAGAATATAGATTAGGATATGCATCGGAATGGTCCAATAATGGAGACGTTACTTTTGTAAGAGCTGTTTCTCAAAATTATACAGATCTAGAAAAAGCTATTCAATTTTGTGCCTCAAAAGGAGCTAAAAGCATAGTCATCGTAAATGCTTTGGGTGGCGAGAGAACAGATCATTCCCTTACTAATTTTTCAATTTTAAAGCGCTATCATGGTAAATCCTACAAAATCCAATTAGTGACAAAAATGGAAATTATAGAATTTCTAAAAAATGAAACTAGACATTTTAGGGGGAGCAAGGGTGCAAAGTTTGGTTTATTTGGGTTTCCTAAAGCTAAGGCTTATTCTAAAGGCTTGTTATGGGAGATGAATGACTATCCCCTTGAACTAGGTTTTATGGAGAGCTCGTCTAATATTCTGAAAGACTCAAACATTACAATTACTGTTAAAGGTGAAGCCTTAATGATCAGGCCAAATTATTAGCTTGATCCGACTCACTCTATGTAACTTATTTTTATTTTTAAAATACGAAAAAATTAATTTCTTTTCTGTATACTGGGCTCCATCCACTTTTCACACTACCTCCAAGGAGTAGTGTCATCCTTGAGCTAGAAAAAGCTTGTCCTCGCGAAAGCGGGGATCTATTTCAACTTCTTCGAAAATCCTTACTTTTTCTTGACCCGGGGATCTAAAAAATGTGTTTAACAGCGGATCAAGAACCTCTAAAGAATTTTCTTTGAAAATTCAATAGGTTGTGGCCAGAGAATGACAACTGGTGGAGGGATTTTCCAAAAGGGGATGGAACCTAGTACAGCGACCATTTAGTTATGTCTATCAACTCAAGGTTGGATAAAGTTTTTTAAGTTTTATCCTGGCGTCCTCGGCTGTGAAGTGCCAGTCAACTCTAGAAGCTTCCTGATTACGTTTTTTTAGCCATGCATTGACTTCCTTTTCTAGAGTTTCAGGATCGGGAATGCGTCTATCCAAACATTGGCGGCTTAGATGGCTCAATTCAATTTCCGCCATATTCAGCCAGCTCCCATGCTTCGGAGTGTAATGGAATTCTATTTTTTCTAAGATCCTTTTAGCCTCTGATGGCTCAAAGGCCTCATAAAGGGAAGCACCCGTATGTGTATTCAAATTGTCCTGAACTAAAACAATTTTCTCAGCTTGAGAATATTCCTCATCCACCAATTTCTTGATGTAATGAGCCCAATCCACTTTTGTACGGCGCGGCGTTACTTTAAGCTGTCGTTTACCCCTCAGAGGCTCAAAACTTAAGAAAATATTGCTGGTACCATTGCGTTCGTATTCAGTATCAAATCGTTGAGGTTTTCCAGGCTCAGCAGGAAGAGGGGTTTGTATTTCCTTTACCGTCTGTTTATTAAGCTCATCCATACACACAACAGGTCGTTTTTCATTATAGGGTCTTTTGTAAACCTCCAGAACATCTTCCATTTTCCATACAAATTCAGCGTTTGCTTTCGGAGGAATACACCATTCCTTCTTCAACCAAGGCTTAAGTTCATTTTTTTTAAAGTCTGGCGGACTGTCTCAGAGGCAATACTCTCAACAACTTCCATCTCAACCAATTGATTAGACAATAACTTTAACGTCCAACGCGCTCTTCCTTCAGGGGCCTGACTACAGCATATAGCAACGAGTTTTGCTTCCTGCTCTCCATCTAAGCTCCTGGGTTTTACGCGTTTGTGGGGTTTACGGCTGAGGGCAGCTTCCAATCCTTCTTCTACAAAAAGTTGCCGGACTCGACTCACTGTTTTTGAACTAATATGCTCTAAATTCTTAATGGATTCATCTTTAAGATTTTCGCCTGCTTTGCTGACATCAGCTCGTAATAAAATTCGTGCATGGGTTATTTTTTTAGCAGCAACCTTCCCCTTCCTCGTTAATTCTATGAGATATTCTCTTTCTTCTGCTGTCAATCGTACAACATACTTTACTGTGCTTTTGATCATCGGAGCTTCTCCTTCTTGGGATTAATTTTTTCCAAAAAGAAGTATACCCTAATCTGCAACAACAGACAAAATTAAATGGTCACTGTACTAG
>CAZFSQ010000421.1:0-1668 GCA_964521975.1 uncultured Oligoflexales bacterium
CTGTTGGTTTTTATCGCAATCAAGGTGAGATTAAATATGTTGAAAAGGTGAATCAAGATTTTCGAGTTTATTATGATGCAAGAGCGATAGCGGACGGTGGGATGGCGTTACAGACGCTAGATAAAGTGAAACCAATTTTTGAAAAGTGGTTTCAAGTAAAAAGAAATTCACCTCTGCCTGTGATTATGTCCTCCGTCACTGCGAATGCATCGTTTGCTAATTTTATTACCGATGCTATTGAAATTCAAACAGGTGGAAAATTAGAACGCGATCTCGTGATCCATGAATATGTTCATTCTACAATGTACCGTCATTTGGATAATTGGTTAGGACCGGCGGGATCACTTTTACATTTACCGTGGATGCCTGCTTGGTGGATTGAAGGATTAGCTGAAGCTTTATCTGTTTCGATTGGCTCGGATGTACAGGCAGGTATTGAAAGATATCAAGCTCTCACGGGTGAATGGCCAACCTATGATCGTTTGCACGCTCTTTATGGGCATGAAGATTTTTTGCGAGGTTATGCAACGAGTGGAGCATTAGTCGCATATGCTTTGCGGAAAGGTGATGCCCAAAAATTAGGTGCGATGCATGAGACGTTTTTTAAATATAGTTTACCTTGGTGGTGGCCGTGGGCTGCCGTGCCGTTTAATAATTTTATGCCGATGGATGAGTCGCTTAAAGTTTTGATGAATTTAAATTCCGAAGAACTTTATACACAGTATAAAAATGAAGCACAAAAATTTTGGAAGTCGCAAAATATGGGGCCTTTGCTTGCAGGAGAAAAAGGCAATCGTCTGCGATTTTCATCGACATTTGGTTTATCGAGCGAGGATGGAAAATTATTTCATGTTTTAGATGATGAGCAAAAGAAAAAAATTGTGCAACTTATACCCGATGAAAAAACAAATTGGATCAATAAAGTAAAAACTGTTGCCTATGATGATGATGTGCAGACATTGTCATCAGGATTTACCATGAATAATGCTTTTACAACGAGGGTAAGTTATCTCAAGGAGAGTCGGCAAAACTCTCGTTATTATCTGCAAATAAAATTTAAAGGTGAAAAAATTAGAACAATTTATAAAACGTCCAGTTACATTACGCGAGTTATTTCGGATGAAAAAAATATTTTTTGGTTTGAAGAAGATATTGGTGTGGATCGTTTTTGCAATGTGACGGTGCGGTCAATTCAAGAAAGTTCTGGGGAGATTAAACCTGATTGCCCTCTCAAAAAAAGCACACCTGAAGAGTTGACTTACCTGGGACACGAAGTTGATTCCAAATTTAAATTCGTTGATAAAATTTGGTTGAAACATACCAAACAAAAAATTACGGGTGATGAACATAAAATAATTATTTGGCAAGTGATGGATAAAGAATTAAGCAACTTTTCTTCTCCTGTGTTAAGTAATCCGCTGGCTGTTTCATTCAGTCAAGATGATCTATGGGTTTTGAATAGCGGAAAAAGTTTTCGCACGATTAAAAAATTAGATGAGAAGGGTCAGTGTTTGGGTCAAATCCAATTAGCAGATCATCTCATGACATTGTATCGGTTTGTGCAAGATGGCAACGAAAAGTTAGCTCTTGGCGTTTATGATAGAAAAGATATTTCTATTAAAATTATTGATCCCAAAGAGTATCTCAAGAAAGAATGTACCCACGATG
>CAZFSQ010000421.1:1678-2479 GCA_964521975.1 uncultured Oligoflexales bacterium
ACAAGCATCACCGATTTTATCGGCGTTGAAAAAAAATCAACAAGAAATCAAATTGGCATTAGAAGATTCTCATTTGTGGAGAAAATCAGAGACAGTAAATAAAAAGCAAGAGATTGAATATTCGATTAAAGAGAGTGGTGAAGAAAAGAAAGAAACATCTTCTTCATGGCGAGCACGACCTATTTTGATTTTTCCGTGGATTGGTGCAGATGATCCTCTGGGGTATCAATTCGGTTTTGTGTCGTTACCCTTGATGGATGATTTACAGAATGAAGAAGTTCGTTTGAATTTTTTGTTTGGATTAAAAAGCAAATTTCCGAATACTTATTTGACGATGGTATCAACTCGGTTTTGGCCAACTTATACTCTGATGGGTTTTAAACAGCAAGTGTTCAATGGCTATTTTAAAGTGAAGGGAAAAATAGAATCTTCTTATTTAGATGAAACGGGTGTGAGTCTTGTGAGCGATTATCCGATTTATTTGAATTATGGAAAAAGTTTAAATTTTAAATATGGGATTAAAAATTCTAATTTAAAACCTGTGCTTGGTCCTGAAAAGGTGAAGCAAGGTAATTTGGTTGAATTACAGATGGGGACAACTTTTCAAAAAAGTTGGTCACAGGTTTCGTTTGGTCAGGTATTGCAAGGAGAGATTGCTCCTTCAGGAATCAATGAAAAGTTTGACTATAATAATATTTCATTAACGACGTCTCTCAATTTTACATTTTCATTTTTATCATCATCACTCTTAAATGGTTTAGATTTTTCTCGAACGCGAGGAAAAAAATCACGCGAACGCAA
>CAZFSQ010000422.1:0-2473 GCA_964521975.1 uncultured Oligoflexales bacterium
AAGGTTCGAATCCTTCCCGGCCCACCAGATGAAAAAAATAGAAATACTGCTAGGGCAATACTTTCTTCTTGTTTCATTTTTTGACAAGGAGTACGATTGTACTATGGTATGTACTGACTTTACCAATCTCTATTCACTGCATGAAATGCTTTGCGACGCTTTCTTTCCACGGTTGATGCGGAGGGATGTCTGAACCATGATTGAAAGGATTGAATGATTATCATGATTATTTCCTATATTATTGCTCTATGCAGTACCAAGAACTCACTCAAAAAATTATCGGCTGTGCGATGAAGGTGCATTCCACTTTAGGTAATGGGTTTCAGGAAGTTATTTACCAACGAGCTTTGGCAATTGAAATGGCAGATTCTGGGTTAGAATTTAGTCGAGAGCACGAAATGGAGATTTTTTATAAAGATCAACAAATTGGCACTCGTAGAGTAGATTTTTTTGTAGAGGCAAAAGTAATGGTCGAGATAAAAGCTCTAGTGAAGCTGGAAGATGTACACTTGGCACAGGCGATAAATTATCTAGAGGCGTATGGACTTGAGATTGGCTTGCTCATAAACTTTGGATCAAAAAGTCTCGAGTTTAAACGAGTGCATAATAATGATCTCATCAAGAAATCCTTCAATCCTTTCAATCATGGTTCAGACAATGTGCAGGGTGAGGTGAGGGTGAGGGGTTTTTAATTTTTAAAATTTTTTAAAATTATGCCAAATTATCATGTCATCAAAAAAGACGATCATTGGATCGCAAAAAAAGAAGGGGCCACCAAAGCTGGTGGTGTTGCAAACACCCAAAAGGAAGCAGAAAAACTAGCCAAGAAATTTTGTGCTAATCAAGGTGGAGGTGAAGTGAAAATTCATAGTCCAAAAGGAAGGATTTGCAATAGTGATACGGTTGCATCAGGAAATGATCCATGTCCACCGAAAGACAAAAAACATTAATTTTTTTTTACCTTATCTTCTATGGAGCAGAAAATCAAACATCTTGAATTCATTCAACAAATTATTGGAAGGATGGGCAATAATTCCTTTTTACTGAAAGGATGGTCTATTACTTTGGTTTTGGCTGTTCTTGCTCTTTCAGAGAAAGCGATCTGCAACTCCTATTTATATTTGGCTGTTTTTGTTTTCTTTTTGCTTGATACTTATTTTTTATTTCAAGAAAAAAACTTCATTGATTTATATAATGGTGTTAGGAAAGATAAAATTAAAAATTTTGAAATTAAACTCATGTATAGCTGGAAAAATGTTTTAAAAGCATTTTTCTCAATTCCAAATATACTGTTTTATTTACTGCTCGCACGTATTATTTTTTTAACTTTTTAACCTATGAAAAGACAAATTTTTTACAGTTTCCACTTCGAAAATGATGTTATGCGGGTTCAGCAAATCCGTAATATTGGCTCTATTGAAGGGAATAATCCTGTTTCAACTAACGATTGGGAAACAATACGAAGAAGCGATTCAGGAATTGAAAGATGGATAGACGAAAATATGAAATACAAATCTTGTGTTGTGGTTTTAGTTGGATCAGAAACCGCAAATAGAAAATGGGTAAAGTATGAGATCGAAAAAGCTTGGAAAGATGGCAAGGGAGTAGTTGGTATTCATATTCATAATCTTAGATGTCCTAGAAACGGAACTTGTATAAAAGGAATAAATCCATTCGATCAATTCAATTTTGGGGACAAGAAATTTTCTTCCATTGTTAAGTGCTACGATCCAACCGCATATGATGCCTATAATTGGATTTCTCAAAATCTTAAAGCCGCTATCGAAGAGGCGATTGAAATTAGAAATAATTATCCATAACCCATGCATCAACTCTGCAAATCCCCCCTTGAGCAAATTCCTGACTTTTCATTCCTCCGAATTCAAGGGAATATATTGTATACATCACACTATTCTGATTATGCCCTCTCAATCCCCCATCATCATCTACCAGTCTGACGATGGAAAAATATCCGTCGACACACTCATGAAAGACGAGAGCATCTGGCTCTCGCAAAAATCGATGGCGCAACTTTTTGATTGCACGCCTGAGAATGTGATTTTTCATCTCAAAAATATCTATGAAACAGCAGAGCTCAGTGAAAATGCAACAACTAAGGATTTCTTAGTGGTTCAAAAAGAAGGTACCCGTGAGGTAGGCAGAAGTATTAAACACTACAATTTAGACGTTATTATTTCCGTTGGCTATCGTGTAAATTCACTTCGTGGTACTCAATTTCGCATCTGGGCAACTCAAAGACTCAAAGAATACCTTTTGCAAGGGTTTTCGCTCAATGAAGAGAAATTGAAATCAGGAAAAACAACAGTTTATTTTGACAAGCTGCAAGCAAGACTTCGAGAAATTCGCCTCTCGGAACGTGTTTTTTATCAAAAAATAAAAGACATCTACACCACCAGTATTGATTATGATCCAAAAGACGAAAAAACGATCCAGTTTTTCAAAGTTGTGCAAA
>CAZFSQ010000423.1:0-2464 GCA_964521975.1 uncultured Oligoflexales bacterium
AATGACAAAAGTTTGATATTTTTTAGCTTCAATTTCCTCAAATGTCATGGAAGATGGACGAGAAAAAAGTGCAACAACTTGCGACGCAACCCCTCGCACAGAAATCTTTTCAAATAAATTATTTCGCAGCCAATAAATATTATTTTTATCAAATTCTTTCGGTATCTGAATCATCTCCATAGGACTAAGAGGATAAAAAATAAGTTTTTCTAATTTAAAATGGCACTCTATCCCGCGATTCACTTCGCGTTCCCCCTCTGCCAAAATGAGTGACTCTTTGATTCGTGTACGCGATGATGTTCTTAATTTATAAAGCCATTTAAATGTTTCATTCTGCGAACTGGTGATCAGCTTTTTTACATGTTCCATACAATACAAGAACTTCCCATCGGCAATATTTCTTGACGATCTCTATGCGGTAAAAACATTTCTTCACTTTGAAATTTTAAATTTTTATTTTGTGACGTAAAAATAATTTTAAGCATGGTTTCTAAAACTAAGGGAGTAATCCCAGGAGTATGACAACTCAAATGAACTGCTACAAAATTTTCCGACAATATTTTTTTTAGAAATTTTAAAAATAAAAAAAGATGATCTTCAATTTTCCATAATTCATTTTTTGTTCCACGCCCAAAGGTTGGCGGATCAAGCATGAGGAGATCATATTTTTTATCACGACGAAATTCTCTCTCGACAAATTTCTGTGCATCATCACAAATCCAGCGAACCGCTGCGTTACTTAATTGAGAAAGTTCCGCATTTTTTTTGGCCCACACGATCGAGGCTTTCGATGCATCGACATGGGTAATTTCTGATGAAGAGTATTTTGCTAACCAAAGACTGCCAATCCCCGTATAGCCAAATAGATTTAAAATTTTTATATTTTTATTTTTGATTTGGCTGGTAAGTTTTTCCCAAAAAGAAATATGTTCAGGAAAAATTCCGAGATGTCGAAAATCTGTCAACTTCAGTTCAACTTTCAGATCTTGAATTTGAATTTGCCAAGCTTTTTTTTCTTGCAATTTTTTATCACGAATTTTCCACTCCCCGCCACCTCCTTTAAGTCGAATAAATGTCGCATGAGCCATTTCATTCCACTGATCTTCGCTTTTAGTTTTTTCCCAAATCGCCACCTGACAAGGCCGACGTAGAACCCATTGACCCAAACGTTCAAGCTTTTCGCCCTGACCTGAATCAAGAAGCTCGTAAAAGGAATGCGTATTTTTATGAGTAGAAAATTGCATCGTGGGGTTAAAGTTTATACCAAATTATCCGAAAAAGTAAGTGATAGACAACGTAATCAGTGGCAAAAGCGAGCCGTCATGCCCAACGAGCATCGAAGATGCGAGTGCCAGGGCATCTTACATAAGAATGAAAAGATCCCCTGGCATGATTCGCTCCGCGAATCATTGGGGATGACAGGCGTTGCAGAGGTAAAAATGGCCAGTGAAATAAAATTTTCTACAGACCCCTACTACTTGAAGTACACACAAGAAGGAAAGGCAAAAACGATTCGTCGCCGTCCACCTCCGAAACTGCATGATATTTTACCTAATGATAAAGTGGAATTAACCGTCAAGCACAGCGATGATTTTCTAGCGGGTAAAGAATATAAAGTTACTCACATCAATGTTCGTCATCCTAATATTCTTCAACTAGAAAACTCGGAAGGTCAGACAACTTTTGCTTCATTTTATGATCTTGTTTTAGATGCCGAAGGACGTGCTAAGCCTAAATCACGAGACTCAGGTAATGGTGATGATCCTGTTTCTAGCAAGTATTTACTCTGGCCATAGCTGTCTAAGGATTAGACAGTGCCTAAGCAGTAGCGAGAATGCATTCGTCAGAATCCATTAATTCATCATGGATTCAACTTTCTTTACTCTCTTAAAAAATTTTAATCTTAATCCTGTTAGCCTATTAAGATGATGAGGGGGTTCATAGAAAATTTTTTTGACAAAGGCATTATTCCTGCATCAATTTTAATTAGCGTAAGTTCCTCCTTACCTCCTTTTTGATAGGCTTAGTTTATTTAAGTTAAACTAAGCCTATTTTTTTTCATATTGACTGAGAACTTTTTACGAAATGTGGCAATTCTGTTTAAAAAAAGTTACACTGAAAAAATGTCTTTAAATTTTAATTTATAATCAGGGAGAATTTCAACATGAAGTGGAACGTCGCGTTTTTTACTGTGGGTTTAGCTTTCGGATTGCCGCAAGTTGGTTCAGCAAAAACTCCAGCTTATAAAGTTGGCTCCAATACAGTTTATATGGAAGATCTGGTGACTGAAAATCAAGCTTCTTTTTTTGAAGTTGAAAAAAAGAAATATGACATGATCGAAGGCTACGCTCGTGAAGCCTATGTAAATCATTTTTTTTCAGAGATGGGAAAAAAAGAAAAAAAAGCTCCTGACCAAGCGAAAGCTGATTATTTGAAAAAAAATGTCAAAGTGTCCGACGCGGAA
>CAZFSQ010000424.1:0-2436 GCA_964521975.1 uncultured Oligoflexales bacterium
AATTCTGAATTAGGAGCATTACGCCGTTTTCCCGAAGCAAAGTGGCAAAAGACCCAAGAGATCATCGGACGTATGTCGGAGCTGCAACGACGAATGATTAAAAAATCTTTAGAAATTTTATCGGTAGGCGGAGAATTAATTTACACGGTGGCCTCCTTTGAGAAAGAAGAAGGTGAGGATCATTTAAATTGGCTAAAACAGAATTTTCAAGATAAAATAGAGGCTATATCACCGATAACGCGATTACCTGATTACTATAAACGATATGTAACAAGAAATAATATGCTTTTGGTATATTCAGGAAATCAAGATGACATGGACGGGTATAGTGGATTTATTATTAAGATCAAAGAAAAAATATAGCTGCTTTATCATAGGATTTTTTTTATTCACATTGTTCCCTTCGCTGAGTTTCACTTTAGAAGTTGAAAGTTCAAAAGATTTTCAGGATTTCGCTTCTTTTCGACAAGAAATTTTGAACTTAGTGGGCACAGCACAAACACGCATTTGGCTGACAACGGATTTTATTTCTGATGGAGAAATTGTCTCGGCTCTATATCTTGGAAAATATCGCAAGTTAGATGTATTAACGATGCTGGGTAAAAAGAAAGCAAATTCTTATATGTCGCGACTGAATTTTTTTAAAGCTCAAGGCATGGATGTTTATATGCGACCTCAAGATTTTTATTCTGAATATGAAACATTAATTCTAGTGGATGAGACATTGTGGGTCGCTAATAGTGATTTAGATTTTTTGAATCGAAAAATAAAATTTCAGATAAAAAAAATTAATGGAAAAGACGTTGCTAGTTTCGCACAAAGTTATTCAGCAGCCGTCATGGGACGCGAGCAATTAAAAGCGAACCCTGTACCTTTAGTTGGTAAACCTAAAAACAATTCAAAAACAAATTCTAAAAAAGGCAACTGGATTCCTCCAATAACCAAAAAAGAAACCCATAGAGTAGATGATGGCGTTTATTCTTATGATCGCGATTGGAAAAAAGGAAAACTTGTCCCAGAAGGAATCGCCAAAAAATTGCCTAAGTATACTATTGAACAAATGAAAACAATAAAAAGTGAAGAAAAACCAAAAACAAGTATTGAGCCTAGCAATATTGATCATTCGTTGGATAACAGAGATAATAAGGAAAGCGTCATCAATTCAGCGACAGAGGAGTTGGAAAGTGAATCAGTCATCAAATAGTTTACCCAATACTTACAAAAAATTTTGTATTATTTTATTGAGTTTTGGATTTTTACTTTCATGCACCAAGTCGTGTCATTCAGGTTTTCAAAATTATACACCTGAACAAATTGTCGAAGCTTATCTTGATATTGCTTTAAATATGAAAAATCCGAGTGAAAAAGAAAAATTACTGGAACTGACCACGGGTAATTTGAAAGCTGCCATTGCACAAGCATCAGACCAAGTTATCATGGATGCCTATGTGCAAAAAAAATATAGAATTAATAGTTATTCTGTCATTGAGCGAACAGATCGAACTCCTCGCGAAACAGAAATTTCTTTTCGTTTGATTTATGAAGATCCTTCTAAAGTTGATGGGACAGATCAAGGACAAGCAAAACCTCTTATTACAACAGATAATCGGGTGGCTTTAATTCGCGAAAATAAAACATGGTTAATTCGTGATGTGGTAGGACAAAAGACGAGTATTGATTTCCCACTTGCTGCTGCGGCACGAGTGGAAGCAAAACCTGGAATTGTTACCCCAGAAAACTCTGATAGTGGATCAGAAGAGTCCAATGTGAGTCCGACCCAAGAAATTATTAAATAAAAAAAATTAATTTAATTTTTCAACGTAAAATTTGCTGTTACATTTTTATTATCATTCACGTTGAGAGAGCATGGATCTTTGCCTGTGCAATCTCCTTCCCAACTTGTAAAAGTATAAAGCGGATCGGGTTTGGGAGTTAAAATAATAGTTGTTCCTTCAGCTATTTGATTTTCACATCCATCATCACAAAAGTTTTCAATACTGGCTGAAACTGTATTCTTAGAAAAATTAAATGAAGGAGGATTTAATTGAGTCAATGAATTATCTCCCCAACATTTCACGCCTTGATCGTGAAGAACACATGTAAATTTATCCCCAGCCTCTACAACTTTTGGGTTAGCTATTCCTGATGGAATAGCTTTTTGACCATATTGATCACTTCCCCAACATTTAACTCCAGAAGCATCAATCGCACATGTATGATCATACCCAGTTGAAATATGGGTTATGGGCTTACTGAGAGCAGGAACTGTGGTTTGGCCAAAAGCATTATTTCCCCAACACTTAACACCGTTATCATCCAATACACATGTCTGATAATCTCCAGCCTTTATCATTTTTGGATTTGAAAGCGTCGTTGTAGGGGCAGAAAGTTGTTTATAGTCATTATTTCCCCAGCATTTGATTTTATTACTCACGA
>CAZFSQ010000425.1:0-2431 GCA_964521975.1 uncultured Oligoflexales bacterium
ATCAAACTGATGAATCGCTTGAATAGTCTCTTGAACATTCTGATGAAAATTTCTTACCGTGCGAGCAATATCTCCCAAGTAATTTATTTTCTGTCCAGGAATTAGCGACTCACGCTTCGATGAAATTTTATGGGTAACTCGTTTGGTTTTTGCTTTCCAAGTTTCATCTAATTTTTGCAAGATCGCTTCATAGAGAGCATTCACACCATCATCATTAAACCGTGATGCGATCGTGCCAAAGACTGGGTATTTGTCGAGAGGTTCATGTTTCCCAGCAAAACGACTCCGCCGAATCTGAGCACAGACATCACGATAAGCATCAGGAGCTTGTCGTCGCTCAAATTTATTGATGACAATAAAATCGGCAAAATCCAACATGTCAATTTTTTCAAGTTGTGACTGAGCACCATATTCTGGTGTCATCACATATAAACTCATATCAGAAAGTTTTAAAATCTCTGCATCCCCTTGACCAATACCACTCGTCTCAACAACAATCAGATCAAACCCAGCCCCTTTGGCACAATCAACCGCTGCTTGAGCAACTGACGATAGTTCACTTCCCGATTCACGAGTTGCAAAACTGCGAATAAAAATATTTTCATACGATGTGGAATTCATCCGAATGCGATCACCCAGCAACGCTCCACCGGTTTTTCTTTTCGTTGGATCAACACAAAAAACAGCGATTCGTTTTTCTGGAAAATCAAGAGCAAACCGCAAAAGCAGTTCATCGGTAAGAGAACTTTTTCCCGCTCCACCAGTTCCAGTAACTCCAAGAACAGGGATGTTTTTTAAAGAATTTTTAAATAAATTTTTGGTCGCAGAAATTGTTTTTTCTTTCGCAACTTTTTTATTTTCCAATAACGTCAGCCAACGAGAAAATTTTGCTATGTGAGAATGTTTGGGCGTGGGTTCCTGTGTAATAGCCCTATCCGCGTGATAAAGCATATGTCCAATAATTCCCTCTAAACCCAACATCTGCCCATCTTCAGGGCTGTATATTTTCTGGATTCCTTTTTCTTCAAGAGTCAATATTTCTTCGAGCGTAATGACCCCGCCGCCACCGCCAAAAATTTTTATACTCTGACAACCCGCCTTATCCAACAAATCTCGAACATAAGAAAAAAATTCCATATGTCCGCCCTGATAACTTGAAATCGCAATGGCGTGAGCATCTTCTTCGATCGCTGATTTAACGATATCCCACGCTGAACGATTATGGCCGAGATGAATAACTTCGGCTCCACGATACTGTAAAAGCCGTCGCATGATATTAATACTCGCATCATGTCCGTCAAATAAAGCTGTTGCTGTGATAAAGCGTGGCTTATGCTGAGGAATAAATTCTTTATGTTTTTTTACTTCACCTTGATCCACTGAAGTCCTTTTACTTTCATCAAAACAAAACCAAACAATGTGGTTATTATGATTCCTGTACATAAAATTTGCAAACCGGAATTCAGTTTTAAATTTAAGTTAGAAAAATCTAAAAAAGGTTGCACAACATGAATCGCAATAATAGAAGAAAAGGTGGCAACCAGCAAAGGAACCAATTTTTTATACCAATTTAATTTGAAAAAAAGAGCCCCATTTTTTCTAAGTCCAAACCATAAAATGAGAGCATTTAGAGATAACGTTAAAGAACTTGTCACTGCTAAACCAACATGACCCAAACGTTCGACTAAAAAATAATTACTCAGAAAATTAATTCCCAAACTCATAAGACTGACTTTAAAAGCAAACATGGTTCTCTCTAGGGCAAAATAAACTGCGGTTAATACTTTGACTCACCCATATCCTAAAAGACAAACAGCATAGGCATTCATCGCCTCACCTGTCGCCACTGCATCAGCATAAGAAAAATTTCCATGCTCAAACAATAAAGAAATAATCGCAACATCCGTAAATGAAAATAAAAGCATAAAGGGAGTCATCACCCATAAACAAAATAGAATTGCTCGCTCTAAAAGTTGATTTGCATCCTCAGAAATAATTTTTGACCCAACACGGATGGACTTTGCAAGCTGTGGTAAAATCACCACACCAATCCCCACACCAAATAACCCAACCGGTAATTGGATCAATCGAAAAGCATAATAAAGCCATGTTACAGCACCCGATTCAAGTGACGTTGCAAAATTAGTATTGATGATATTATTAATGGGTCCGGTGCTTGCGGCTAACGTCGCTGGCAACATAATTTTTAAAACTTTTTTTGTATCTGAATTCCAGCCACTCCAATGAGAAAAAGTTACCTCATGAAATTTCAATAACCCACTCCAGATCATTTTAAATTGAAAGACAACCATTCCTAATCCGCCAAGAAGAACACCGCAAGCATATCCAGTAATGGCTGGATCAGCATATTGTACAGAAAAATTATCTGGCAAAAATTCTGGAAATATTTTGGAAAAAAATAAAGCTCCTA
>CAZFSQ010000426.1:0-2430 GCA_964521975.1 uncultured Oligoflexales bacterium
CTTTGGCTTTGTGTTTTTGGAGAATGGACATCGTGATCTCGGCTAAAAAATCAATCGAAATGTAATCCAAATCGCCTTGAGCTACCTGACGAGCTAAAGCCCTTGGATCATCTCCCCAATATCCTCCCGCATTTCCAATACGAATTTTTTTTATTGTCTTTGTCATAATTTACATTCTAAAAATTCCAAATTTTGTTGGTTTCCACTCTTGAAATAAAGTTGCCATAAGGGCCTGC
The DNA here is from genome assembly GCA_964521975.1 of uncultured Oligoflexales bacterium. GTDB lineage: Bacteria > Bdellovibrionota_B > Oligoflexia > Oligoflexales > CAZFSQ01 > CAZFSQ01. The sequence goes on from CAZFSQ010000426.1 coordinate 237, forward strand.
GATAAAATTTTTCTTGTTAATCTTGGATCAATCACCCCATCATCCCAAAGTCTTGCCGAAGAATAATAGGCGTGGGCTTGTAATTGAAAACTTTCGATAATCGGTCGCCTAATTTCTTCATATTCTTTTTCATTCATAGGTGTGCCTTTTTTAGCAAGTTGCTCTTTTTTAACACGAGCCAAAACATCGGCGGCTTGTTCACCGCCCATGACAGAAATTTTTGCATTCGGCCACATGAATAAAAAATTAGGATCAAACGCTCGACCACACATACCGTAATTTCCTGCTCCAAAACTTCCACCAAAAATGAGCGTGATTTTAGGCACGCGAGCATTACTCACTGCATGGACCAATTTAGCTCCATCTTTTGCAATACCCCCATGTTCATATTTTTTTCCGACAATAAACCCCGTGATGTTTTGTAAAAATAAAAGTGGGATATTTTCTTGGCAGCATTGTGTAATAAAGTGCGTACCCTTTAGTGCAGATTCTGAAAAAAGAACACCGTTGTTGGCTAAAATCCCAACAGGTATTCCCTCAAGATAAGCATACCCGCAAACCAAAGATGTACCATAATTTGCTTTGAACTCAAAAAAATCAGACCCATCCACCAAGCGAGCAATCAATTCTTTCACATCAAAAAACTTTTTAGGATCTTTCGGAATAATTCCTAACATCTCTTTTGGATCATATTCAGGTAATCTTGGTTGTTGAAAATTGAGACCCATCTTTTTAGGTTTTCCTAAATGAAAAACAATATCGCGTAAAATTTCTAAAGCATGAGCATCATTTTCAGCAAGATGATCCGCCACCCCACTAATGGAGGTGTGAACTTTTCCTCCGCCTAATTCCTCAGCCGTGACTTCTTCTCCCGTAGCGGCCTTAACTAGAGGTGGACCTGCCAAAAAAATTGTCCCGGTATTTTTGACAATCACACTCTGATCCGACATCGCCGGAATATAAGCTCCACCCGCTGTACAAAATCCATGTACCGAAGAAATTTGCGGAATACCTTTCGCACTCATATTAGCTTGATTAAAAAAAATTCTTCCAAAATGATCTCGGTCAGGAAACACTTCATCCTGTTTAGGTAAAAATGCTCCCCCTGAGTCAACTAGATAAATACACGGAAGATTATTCTTTTCCGCAATTTCCTGTGCTCTTAAATGTTTTTTCACGGTAATGGGATAGTATGTTCCACCTTTAACCGTGGAATCGTTGGCTACAATTAAACAGAGACGACCATGAATTGGACCTATCCCCGTTACCATTCCCCCTGAAGGAACGTGATCATCATAAAGCTCATAACCAGCAAGTTGTGATAATTCTAAAAACTCAGAACCTTCATCAAGTAAATGCGAAATTCTTTCTCGCACTGACATTTTGCCAATCTTTTTTTGATTGGCGAGAGCTTTTTCTCCTCCACCTTTTTTTATTTCTTCAACTAGACGTAATAAACTCTGACAATTTTCCAAATGAAAAGATTCATTGGTTTTAAATTCAGGGTCTGATGTTTTAATTTGAGAGTGAATAAGCATTAAAAAATGCTAGCATAAGTATTAGAATCCGTCACCGTTGATCTTCCCTGACATTTTTAGAAGTTTTATTTTTTATATTTCTTATTTCATTCACAACGACAGGAACAAGACTTACCTATCTTTTTCTCTGCTTCTTTCATTACATAAGGATTTCTCAGTTCAACTTCTATCACGCGGGATGACTCTCTGAAAAAATTGATCTCTTTACTTTTACCGGCGCTGGCGGTAAAATACATAAACATGTATAATCAAAGAAATTATTTTGATAAAATCGAATACTTAAATAAAATATATAAGGCTATTTTATTAACTGGACCGAGGCAGACAGGAAAAACAACTTTAGTAAAACGTCATTTTAAAAATCACGAATGGGTACTGTTAGACAATCCTACTCGCATATCACAAGCTCAAAATGATTCTGAGCTTTTTGTTAGAAATCATCCCCCACCCGTTATTTTTGATGAAGTACAAAGAGCTAAAAATTTATTTTTACAAATTAAATCTGAAATAGATGAAAAAAATTTAAAAAACGGAAGTTTTATCCTGACAGGTTCTCAGCCATTTGCTTTGATGGAGCAGGTCTCAGAAACACTCGCAGGTAGAATTGGTCTTATTGAGATTTTACCTATGACACCGCGTGAAATTTCTAGGGGAAA
>CAZFSQ010000427.1:0-2428 GCA_964521975.1 uncultured Oligoflexales bacterium
ATCAAGCGATTCAAGCTTTAGTACATGAGTCGCGACGGCGAAAATTTAAATCTTCCCTCGAAGCAAAATTAATAGATCATGAAGTTACGCAAAAAACATTTTCAACACTGATGAAAATTTCTGATGAAACAAAATCATCAGTAGATCGTTATGTGAAATTTAAAAAAAATAAAATTATTTTGGAGAATATTCGACCTTGGGATTTAATGGCCCCTCTTGAAAAAGAAATTGCAAAAAAAATTGATTATGCGGAAGGAAAAAAAATTACACTTGATTCGGCTCAAAAATTTTCTCCCGTCTTTTATGAGCGGATTAAAAGAATTTATGACATGAACCATGTCGATGCCGCGATTCGACCAGCAAAACGCGGGGGAGCTTATTGTGCATCTCCTTATGTAACTGAACCCTATGTTTTTATGAGTTACTCAGGCAATTCACGATCGTTATTTACTTTGGCTCACGAACTCGGTCATGGGGTGCATGGTTCTTTAGCAGGGGAAATGAATCCATATACCGTGTTTCACGCTCCCCTTGTGACCTGTGAACTGGCATCTATTTTTAATGAATTTTTAGTGGCCGATTATTTAATCGAAAAAAATAATGATAAAAATTTTAGAAAAAAAATTCTTTTATCTCAAGCACAAGATGCTTTTTCGACTTATTTTAGACAAGCACGTATTTCGCTCTTTGAATCGAAGTTGCATGAACTTGCCGGAAAGCAGCCTTTAGATGGAGATATGATTAACCAGACATGGATGGATGTTTATGTTCCGATGTTAGGAAACTCATATAACCCCTCAGAATTGACGCCTTATGAATGGTCGTATGTTCATCACATCTATTTTGAGCCTTTTTATTGTTATAATTATGCGTTGTCTTTTGCCGTGAGTTTAAATTGTTATTTAAAATATAAGTCGGAAGGTCAAGATTTTGTAGAAACATTTTTAAATGCTCTTAAATCCGGGGGGAGGGTTTCGCCCAAAGAAACCTTGAAACCTTTAGGAATTAATTTAGAAGACCCTAAAATTTATTACAATGTCGCTAAGTATTTTGATGAACTGGTAGAGAAATTAGGTAATACTTGATGGGGATGAAGTCGGAAAAAAATAATCAATTAACTTTATGGCAACTGGCTCCTAAACGAGTGGCAACCATTTCTCGCTTCGATTCAAATTTACAAAATAAATCTCTCGAACGTTTAAATGATTTAGGGTTTCGCTTAGGCGAAGAAATTTCTTGTTTACAAAATAATTTTATGGGTGGACCTTCTGTCTATAAAATTGGCGATAGTGTTTTTTCTCTTGCGAAAGAAATAGCAGAGAGCATTACTATTAACGAGGAATGAGTAACACGACACAAGATACTTTTCTGATTATCGGAAAACCTAATTCAGGTAAAAGTCTTCTATTTAATCGCCTCACGGGTTCTCATCAAAAAGTTGCAAATTTTCCCGGCGTCACAGTTGAGATCAAAGAAGGATTTAAGGACGGTCTTCGTTTCCTAGATTTCCCAGGAATTTATTCGCTCAATGCAATTTCTATGGATGAGAATGTTGCAGCAACAAAATTTTACGAATCTTTAAATGATGAAAGAGTGCGTGGGGTTTTGTGTGTTCTTGATGGTACACGCCTTGAACGAAGTTTTGTTCTTGGATTGCAAGCACTGTTAGCAACAGTCAAAGCGAATAAAAAAATTATATTTGCATTAAATATGATTGATGAGTTGGAAAAAAATAATATTCAGCTTGAGTTTAAAAAAATTGCTGAAGAAATTAATGCCACTTTATTTCCTGTTTCAGCTAAGACAAAAAAGGGATTAGCTGAACTTACAGCGGGTCTTTTTAAGAACGAAAAAATAGAGACTCGTGTAAATTTTGATCAACATGAGATTTCTCAAAAGGCTCACGATATTTTTAAAAAATATGGGCCTAAAGTGGATGTTCTTCTCAAACGTCAAAATTTTTTAGATCAATTTTTATTATCTCCAATTTTTGGATCGCTTTTTTTTGTTTTGATGATGACACTTCTTTTTCAAGCGATTTTTACATGGGCAACTCCACTCATGGATGGAGTGGAAAATATTTTAAGTTCCATGAGTCAATTCGTCACAACACAAATGTCTCCTGGGATGTTAGCTGATTTTACTCAAGATGCTTTATTTGGTGGGCTGGGTTCTTTTTTGGTTTTTGTTCCGCAAATTTTTATTTTGTCTGGGGTGATTAGTTTTCTGGAAGATACAGGTTATCTAGCACGAGCGGCCATCATTTGTCATAAGCCTCTGAGTCTTTTTGGTCTATCGGGGAAAAGTTTTATTCCTTTATTATCAGGTCATGCATGTGCGATTCCTGCGATTTATGCGTCACGCATTGTGGAGTCGCCTAAAAAAAGATTGCTGACGCTATTAGTGATACCTTTAATGTCATGCTCAG
>CAZFSQ010000428.1:0-2420 GCA_964521975.1 uncultured Oligoflexales bacterium
CTTTTAATATCGCTGTCAAAATACTGGGCTGCTCAAAAATTTCTTTGATCATGTAATGTTCATGACCGCCTTTTTTGGCCTGCGCAACACTCCAGTGAATCTTCACGACTTTTTTCTGAATTTTCTTGCCATTGAAATCAGTGATGTCATATTTGCCCGGAGTCAAAATCGCCATCTGTCCGTTTTCAATATAAATCACATCCGAGGTGTGTTCTAAAAGCGCTGATACATCACTCGCCAAATAATTTTCATTTTTTCCGATGCCCATCACCAAAGGACTGTCTACTTTTGCGGCGACAATTTTTCCGGGCTCGGATGAAGAAATCACAGCCATCGCATATGTCCCGCGCAAATACTTTAGTGTACGGCGAACAGCATCTTCAAGATTGCCTTTATAGTATTTGGAAACCAAGTGGACGATGACTTCAGTATCCGTTTCAGATTGAAAACGAATGCCTTCTTTTGTCAGAGATTTTTTTAAATCAAAATAATTTTCAATGATGCCGTTATGCACCACCGCGATTTCCGAGGATTCATTCAAATGAGGATGCGCGTTCACACAATTGGGCACGCCATGTGTGGCCCAGCGCGTATGACCGATAGCAGTCGAACCATGCAAAGGCCTTTGTCCAAGAATTTCTTCAAGCTTGCGAATCTTACCGTCTGTTTTTTGCAAATCAATTTTATTAGACGTACCCTGAATCGCAATCCCCGAAGAATCATACCCTCGGTACTCTAAATGCTTAAGTCCTTCTAAAACAAGACCTTGCGCCTGTCTCTGTCCGGTATAACCAAAAATGCCACACATAATTTTTCCTTGGGTAAGAATCGTGCATGCATTTTACCCTAAACAAGCCCGGCTCACAATACATCCGCAATCAGCCGATAAAATTCAAAATTATTTTGATATTCTTGGAATGAAAAAACATGCTACTTGGAGATTTTTTGGTTGGATTTGTTTAAATACGCTAAAATTTGTAATTTTTAGACTATTTAATATTAATAAATTATTAACAATAATTAACAAAAATTTTATGACTTATCAACAGATTGTTATGTTCCTGTGAATAACATTTTGTGGTTTAAAATTAACAAATTTAACCATTAATTTATTATAAAAAACCATAAAAATGGCTTATTTTATATTAAAGTGGGTGAAAATAACCAATTTAAATGATTTTAATAAATTGTATGAATTAACAATTTTAACAAATTTTTCAGCTACTCACTGCTTCCAATCTTAGTCACATCAAATTTAATGCCGCCAGTTTCAAATTTCTTGAGTATATCCTGTTTATCCACAGCTTTCATGTAAGCTTCCGAAGGTTCTACAGCACCATTTTTGACATGTTCATACAGTGAATCGTTGAGAAGCCGCATCCCAAGTTTTGCTCCGACCTGCATCGCAGATGGAATTTGCTGTGTTTTCGCGTCACGAATATTGGCAGCGATAGCAAAATTAGAGATTAATATTTCAAGTGCCGCGCATCGTCCTTTAGGTTTCTTCTTGCAAAGTGTTTGCGCAACAACACCTTTGAGAGAACCGGCAAGCATTGTTCTAATCTGTGATTGGCGACCTGCGGGAAATTGATCTATGATACGATCAATTGTTGATGCAGCCGTTGTGGTATGCAGTGTTCCAAAAACCAAATGCCCGGTTTCCGCTGTTTCCAAAGCAATCTCAATGGTTTCCAAGTCACGCATTTCACCCACGAGCACTATGTCCGGATCTTCACGCAAAGCGGCACGAAGCGCGTTTTTAAATCCTTGCGTATGCCTTCTGACTTCACGTTGATTCACGAGACACTTTTTATTTGGATGTACGAATTCTATTGGATCCTCAATGGTGATAATATGATCTGTTCTGTGTTCATTGATGTGGTCAATCATCGCAGCCATGGTCGTGGATTTACCGCTACCTGTTGGCCCTGTGACAACCACTAATCCTTTGGTGAGATAACACAAAGATAAAATCGCCTGAGGTAAATTTAATTGCTGCGCTGTTAAAATCTGTGAAGGAATCAAACGAAATACAGCGCCCGGTCCTTTTCTATCATAAAAATAATTCGCACGAAATCTTCCAACTCCTTCTAAAGCATAAGCGAAATCTGTGTCCCATTTTTCATTAAATTCATTCCAGTTCATTTCGGGACAGATTTCTTTTAAGTACTGAGACATCACTTCAGGTGTAATTTCTTCAAATTCCTTTAAGTATTCCATTTCACCGCTGATACGCATCATCGGTTTATTCGACGCGGACATATGCAAATCCGATGCGCCGTCCGAAACCATTTTTCTAAATAGCTGATCTATCCATGCCATAACCACCTCTTAATTAAAAGTTATTATAAAATAACAATACTTAATACTATTAAGCATAAGTTACATGAGGATGTAATAAAAATCAAGGGGTGATGGTG
>CAZFSQ010000429.1:0-2410 GCA_964521975.1 uncultured Oligoflexales bacterium
TGTTAGCAAGTGTTATGTTAACGACATCTGTGTCTGCACAAAAATCAAAAAAAGTGGCCTAAAAAAAACTTTTACTGTGAAAAATTTTTTTGAAACTGAAGATTTTTTCCGGCTTGGAAATAATGGTGATCTTATTTTTTATGAGTGCAAAAATGAAAATGATTCTATTCCACTTTGTAGAAAATTAAAGAATTTTAGCGATTTTCAGGATATTTCATCTATTTTTCATCAGATGCAAACAGCAAACAAATCGTTTTTATATTTCAATTACTCTGATAAATTTAAAAATTTTATTGATAAAAAATTAATCAAACCAAAAATAACGAGCTATCATGCTCTTGGTATTAACAAAACTATAATCAATGAGTTAATAACTCAATCAAAACGTTTCTCGCATACAAGTAATGCAATTCGGAAAACTATTTTTGAAAATTTAATTATCTCTACTTTAGCAGAGAAATCTGTTTGGATAAAAGATGAAAAAAAAGATGATACCTGTATAATTTTATTAACTAAAGAAATGTTATCTTACAATTCACTTTTTTCGTATTATTGTTCTAATATTTTAAATACTATGTCGAAAGAGCAATCGTTTAATTTTTGCATTATTCAAAAAAGCCGTGAAATGATAGTGGTAAAAAATTACCCTCATCTTCTTCTTTTGTTAAAAAAATTACTTGGTACCGCACCCCATTTTTCAGAAAATATTTTATATAATAATCAAAAGAAAAAAATGGTTCACATGAGTCAGCCACTATCGAACACGCCGATTGTTAAAATAACTGAAAATAATACAAGCCCTTTTCAGCATATTTCCATTGAAAAATACAATGACATCATTGATCGAATAAAAAACAGCTTGCCCGCGCATCTAAAAAATTCTTTTGTCCTAACACCAAAAACCATTTTCCCGCTTATCACCGAAGATGATATTACCATACTCAATGCAACTATATCTGCGTTACAGAACAAGCCCTTTAAATATATTTTAGAAAATAATTGGGAAAAGGATTTCTATATCGGTTTTGTAGACAAATTAGCTCCCTTTGGTTTTGAATTAGGTGTTTTTGCAACGAAAAACATAGTCTTTTCTGCAAATAAAAAATTATGTCACTATCCAGGCCGCTTTTCTACTGACACGCCAGAAGATATGACTTATGCATATGAGCTTGAAGATGGTTATATTTACCCTCAAAACAACGAGTACGGCCTTATTGCGCTTATGAACACAGCAGCATCAGAATATGGCTCTCATATTAGTGTTGTTCTTAATGAAAAGAATCCTCATCTACTTGATGTGCGAGTTTCCAGCTATGGAAAAGAGCAGGTTAACCTGAAAAAAGGTGACCAATTCCTTAATTATTTTGGCTCGGACTATCGCCTTACTCTGGCGAACAAAAACATTCAATTGATTCCCTTGAATACATTTGATGGAAATTTAACTTTAGATGAAGAATTTAATAAAGAAATATTGGTGAAAAATTACTTAAACGAAAATAATTTAACGGGAAAGCAAAAAAACCGTCTTGAGCATGCACTGAATAGCAGTCAATTTTTCAGCCGAAAAAAATGGAAAAATAAACAATTACTCCTTCCTGAAATTTCAGTTAAGATTTTAGATGGTAAGTTTTATTCTAAATGGCAAAAAGCTCCTTTTTCGGAGCAAATTGAATATCCTTTACTATTTAAAAAGAACAATAAATTATGCCCAAGAAGAAAGCAGCCAGAAATTACACCGCTGATGTTAGCTGCTTGTCTCGGGAATACTAATGCAATTGAATATTTATTAAAATTTGGAGCTGATATAAACCGCGCTGATGCCAAGCTAAATACTGCATCTTTTTATAGTCTAAAGAGCAATCTTAACGTGGATCGAATGAATACTCTTCGTGCTTTAATCAAGTCTGAAAAAGTCGATGTGACTGCTCAGAATAGTGAGGGCAATACCATTTTACACGAGACCATACTACTTAAAAAACCTGCTGAGTGGCTAACAACGATTTTAAATGCCAATAAATTTGAGCTTCCGTTAGATGAGTTGGAAAATAACAAATTACAAACTATCTTTGATGTTGCTATCAGCATTGAAAATGAAGAAGCGATAGACGTTCTTAGTCAGTTTTATACCAATTGTTAGCATAATTCCTGAAGCGTTAAACGGGCGCGATGAGCGCCCATCCATGAGACCGTAATTTAATAATAATCATTATGTGGTGTTTCAACCAAATCCTTAGTGTGAATCGGTGCAGTAGCTACCAATAAAATACCGTAGCTGACTCGATCAAAAACTCGAAACACCATCATTTGTCCGGCACGCACATCAGGAAGTTTCACTTTTTCTTTTTTAACTGGGTCGGTAATGACTGGTCCGAGTTGATATACATCCAATAAATTACCAACTTTTACACCA
>CAZFSQ010000430.1:0-2406 GCA_964521975.1 uncultured Oligoflexales bacterium
AATAAAAATAATTTCCACGCGGTCGATCATAGGTTCGACTTCTCGCCAACCGCGAAGTTCTCCTCCAAGCGTTGCAATATTTTCTTTTTTGAGAGGAACCCATTCTTCAGCTTTTTGTGAACTTGAAAATCTCAGAGCGAGTTCTGTATAGCGATTGGGCATCCGAATAAGTTTTTGTCCATGCTCAATATGTAAATAAACCACTCGCTTGGAGAAACTGGGGAGCGGTACATCGACAATTCCAATAATAAGAATATCAATCGCATTGACCGAGCCTTGAATCGTTGAGGCAATGAGCGTTGCTTCATCACCCACTTTTAAACCCAAGCTTTCGCTTAATCCACGTCCAATGGTGACACCCATTTTATTTTCATTGGAAACAAATTTTCCTTCGTCATGTTCAGGATTAAAAAGTTTGGGGGAAACTTTGATTTCGTTTTCTGGATCAACACCAATGCCAATGAAGTAAATTGATTTTTCTTTATAAGAAATCATGCCCTCAAATTCCAATCGTCGAGCTGCGGCAATGATATTTTTATCTTGATTGAGTGATGTTTCTATTTCACTTCCATTTTGGAGAGTCAAATACTCAACAATTCCCTCAGAGCTGTTCCAATAACCCTCGGCATGAATTTGGGCGTGAGCAACCCCTGTGTCACATGCCCCTTCTTGCCATAAACTCATAAGTGCGGTTTTATATCTATGTCCCACAATCGAAACAACAACCGATAAAACAACGGTGAGTGTTGTCAGAAAACTTCGTCTTGGAGTACGCAAATAATTTCTAAATCCGTAACGAAAAGCAAAGTTTAGAAATTTATTTTTTTTAAGTGCCATTTTTTTCTCATCCTTGAGATTAAAAAATTATTATTTAATCATTAAAATATTTATTAGCATTTTGTGCCCTTCGACTATTACGTAAATTTCTTTCCATAGAATGAGCAACATTTCTTCTGGCTTTTCTTACAGATTCTTCATGATCACCGCCCGAATCAATTAGGTTTTCGGAAACGCTGAAAACTTCTATATTAGAATTGCTATTGAGGATTAGATGAATGAGGGTCAAATTTTTAAATGCTGCTAGCGTCTCATATTTGCCATCTTTTTTTTCTGTCAAAATCAAATAGAGTTGCTCTTTAACAAGAGGAATAAATTTTGAAATACCATCATATTCAACAATGGTGTCCGGTTTATCAGTTAGATCAATGAGGTGATATTCAGCTTGTTGAAAATTTACTTTGGTAGGGTATGTCGTGATTTCGGTATTGTTGTCGCTCTCGAATTGAGCAGAACCTTTGAAGTCTTCGGGTCGAGAAATTTGTAAACGGATCATATTAAAATAAGATTTTGGGTCCGTATTTAAAATCATCGAGGTAGACATTTTTATAGAGGATTGTTTATCAGATAGTTTTGAGTCTTGTGAATTTACTTGTGTCGTTTGATTGACGATAGGGGGAACTTGCGACCCATCGTCTCGATATATGAGTGAAGGATTTCTAAGTGTGGCTAAAAAATTTTGACTGCATAATAAATCGGATTTTTCTTTAAACTGCGGAAAGTTTGCAGAAATGTAATTAGAAATGTTGCTGCATATATCTGTATTTCCCGTGATGGGTAATAATGAATTTTGCATTGGTGTATGAGAAGGAAAAGGATGCGAAGAGGCTATATCGCTTTTAATCTTAGGTTGTTTTTCGCTACAACCTAAAACCAAAAAAAATAAAATTAAAAAAAATCGGAACATAGTTTTAACATCCAAAACTTTCTGTCTGTCCTTTTCTTGTTGAGCGGCAGATATTGTATTCTAAAAACACTGGATATTTTGAATTATTATCTCCCGAATAATATGCTACTAGCCGCATTTTTTTTGTTTTCTGAATTTCGGTGTCAATGAAATAAGTTGTGAGAGATGCTAGTGGAAACTCATCATAGAGTTCGCCGTGTTGATCTTGTGGGATATGGACAAACATTTCGATAGGGTAAAGAGCATCATAAGAATAGGCTTTGCGAATTTCTACTTTCACATCGTATTGATTATTAACGCGTGCAGTATACGGTATAATAGGTCTGCCACTGCCTTCTATTGCGGAGTAGCGTGAGGTAACAGCAGGTACAATGCTTACAGGTAGCGGATTAGAAAAAGTAAATTTCTTTCCTTTAAAGTCGCATTCTTTAGAAAAAATTAAAAAGTAAGGATCTTTAAAACCTTCTTCTTTTTCCATACGGCGGATTTCTTTTTTAGGTATTCGAGTATATACTCGCAATCCTTCTCGATTCCGTAATTTATCCGTTACATGCGTTGAGTCGCTGACAAAACGTTTAACGTCCATGGTTACTGTTTTTTGATCGGCACTAGTCATGAGTTCTTGAGTTACATTACTTTGACCATACTGATGTTGTAAATTT
>CAZFSQ010000431.1:0-2383 GCA_964521975.1 uncultured Oligoflexales bacterium
TAGCACACAGCCCTGCATTGATGATTTGCACAGGAGACTGAATAAAGCGAATGGTGTCATAAATAGCAAAACCAGAATTGACTTCTCCGCCAGGGCTATTGACAAAAAAGCGAATAGGTTTTCCTTGATCTTCTGCATCAAGTGTTAAAAAATTAGAGATGATTCGCTTGGCGACATTAGCATTCACAGCTTCAGACATAAAAATCGTTCGATTTTTTAAGAGTGAAAGTTCAGGTAAGTTTTGTAGGATGTTATCAAAATTCATGGGTGGTGTTCTCCTCAGGTTATAATATCAACAACTAAGTAACTATTTTAGCACAACCTATGTTAAAAAAGTAAGCCTGGTTTTTTGAGCATCTGCCCCAAGAGGTTTACTCAAATTTAGTTTTTTTCCAGCTTCCTCTCCCGATGTGTAGGAATCATGGTCCAGACGCATTCCTGAATTGGATACACGATGAAGGCGAGGGAATTTTTCGTGTTTGAAATCCTGCAATAGTGGAGAGGGTGCAAGAATATCTAATCGCACAAGACCAAATTGTGAATAAGATTCTGGTGCGACTTTTTGGACGAATTCTTTCTGTTGCAATTTTAATTTGCTTTCAAACCCGATAAGAGTTCCCATATAAAAAGATAATCGCTGGCGAGATTTTTGGGGATGATCAGCAATAAAATTTCTAAATAAAATATCTAAATGGTTTTCTAAAAATTCATAAACATATTCAGCAAGAACCACATGATGATGTTCTCCCAAAATATCCATCCCTTTTTTTTCTTCTAAGTCTTCCACACAAAATTCACTATGAAAAACAATTTCTACATAAAAGTAAGCCATCAAGATACTGCCAATTTTATAGAGATAACTAGAGAGCTTGTTTTTTCTAAAACGAATAAATTTGGAATAGAAATGGTGATCGTTACTGTTTTTTAATTCCAAATTATATTTTGCGGAAATTTCTTGTACACGTTGCATCGCTAAAGCTGCTTCATGTTCATTCGAGGATTGGGCGAGTGATAAAAGTTTTTGAGTTTTGCGTAAGAGGGCATCCTCTTCAGTGGAAATAGTAGGAGATGTTGGGGGAACTTTGTTTTGAATATCCACACTCGCTTGTGAAGCCCAATCACTCATGCCTAAGCGTTTACAAATTTGTTGGAATTCGATGCCGTGAGGATCGGTTGAGAGATGAGAATAGTAACTTGATAAATATTGATGAGCCATCTCGTGTTTTAGAACTTCAACGACCGTTTGCCAAGATTCCTGCAAAATCATGGGGCGTGATAAAAAAATAGTGAACTGTGAAGAACTCCATTGTCCAAGATAAGAAGGGGTTTCTTGTAAAACGATCAAAGGCTTTTGCAACTTAATTCGATAATGATAACAAATATCATCAAATTCTTTATACAAACGTTGATTTATTTTTACCCAATAGTCCAGAGAGTTGGTTTGCGTCATGATGATGCCATCCAATGTAAAATTTCTGAGAATTCGTGAATAGTAAAATCAGGCTGTGGAGCTTCTTGAGAAGTAGGGTTGATATTTAGATTTTTTTGAATGTTGGCTTCGGGAGAAAACGTGTTAAGTGTTTTCATAGCATCGGGATGGATATGTGTTCCATATTTTGCCCAGATGGTAGTCACGCCTAATTTTTTGCCGAGTCCCACATCTTTTTTTAAATTATCACCAATCCATAAAACGTGTTTAAGTTCCTCTTTTTTATCATCCAAATCATGATCCATAAGAACAGTTTTTAGACCTTTGGTTCCAGGTTTTTCATAGTCATCAGGAAGAATGCGGATACGTCCCCGGAAATCAAAATTCTTTTGCTGTAAATGTTTTAATAAAATTTCGGGTGGAACTTTTACTCGTCCGAGTTGATCGTCGGTGGGAATTTTTGGATCAGGTAAACCATAGACGGAATCGAATTTGTTTAAGATGCCTAGTTTATTTAACTTCCACATGGCCACATAGCGTGGAGCATCTGTCAAAGCAACGATTTGAGTTGATGGCAGCATTTTTTTTAATTGATCTAAGGTGTCCATAACTCCAGAGTATGGAATCAGGTGAGGTTTGGCAGCTTCTAAAAATTTTTCTCGTGAAGGTGTCACACATTCGGAAAGCATTCGATCAATGTCGGTGGCATAAAATTTATTAACCGCAGGCAATTCCTGGACGACAAAAGGATACTCAATAGATTCATGTTGCTCAAAAATATGACTGGCCTCGTGAGCCAATTGAGAAACAGGAATTTGAATGGTCTCTGAAACAAATTTCAATAAACTTGAAAACGCTTTTGTGTAATAAGCAACCCAATCAAAAACGGTGTGATCAATATCGTTGACAATTAAATTTATTTTTCGTTTCATATATGATGCACTTCAAATTACC
>CAZFSQ010000432.1:0-2365 GCA_964521975.1 uncultured Oligoflexales bacterium
GTTATGCTAAAGCGTATGATCTTGAAGTTGGTTATATCGTTGCTTATGGATACGTATTTTCAAAGTTCTTGGGAGCGCTCAACGAAGCAAGCAATTACTTAAATAATGCACTAGAGCTTTTTCCTCCTACAGATGAAGTTTTAAATTTTGTGACAGATGTTAAATTTTCCAGCATCGATAAAGATAGATTGAATGGAGAAGAGATTCGATCATTAGAATATCGTGATCTTGCCTTTTCATGGGGGCAAGAAGTTTTATTTAATATCCCTCAGTTTTCATTGCATAGAGGCGAGCGATTATTGATTCGAGGTAAAAATGGTGAGGGAAAAAGCACCCTGTTAAAACTGATGGCTGGTTTAGTTAAGGTAGGGGGCACAGTTAAAATCAACGGAAATTCTGCAGTAAAAATTTCTGAATTAGAATTAGTTTATGACCGTATTTCATACATCCCACAAGCAGGAGTGGTTTTTGATGGAAGTTTGGTTGAAAATATCCTTCTGAATTCAAATAAAGACATTCATCATCTTCAAAAATTACTTTCTGAAATTGGAATTGATCTCGAAGATTTTTTTCCCAATTGGAAACAATATCAAGTTACCAATTCTGGAAAAAACCTTTCCGGTGGAGAAGTGCAACTTCTATCCTGCTTAAGAGCACTAGTTCGAGATTTTGATGTTATTTTTGTAGATGAATTTGCAAATCATCTTTCACAAAAATTAATTAAGCAATTTGATGAATATTTTTCAAGGTTAGATGGAAAAATTATTGTTTGTGTCAGCCATGCGCCAGTTTTCTTTTTTAACAAAGAACTACTATTGAACAATGGTGTATTGACGCCCGTGAACTCTTAGCGAAAATGATGCATTACTTCTTTGATTGAATCTTGAAGTGAATAATGAAGCTTCCAATCAAGTGCGGATTTTGCTTTTGAGTGATCACCGACGGATTTTTTAATTATGAAATTATTTTCATCTGAATTGATGAATTTAAGTTTAATTTTTTTGTTTTGAATCTGTTCTGCTGCCGCCTCAGCCACTTTCTGAATGCTTACGCCCACTCCGCTGGAAAAATTATAAATACCATAAGGAGGATTTTTGATTAACATTTTGATCAGTCCAGCTGTGAGATCTCTAATGTCTAGAAAGTCACGTATGCTGGAGGAGTCTCTTACGAGCAGTGCTTCTTCTATGTGGTTTTTTTCTTGTGCAATTAGTTTTTTGCATAGGGAGGGCAGGAAAAAGTTTTCTGACTGATCCTTTCCAATCACATTAAACGCCCTGGCTATATATACTTTACCGCCCATTTTTAAAAAATCGAGCAACAGGTTTTCTGCTTGTTGCTTACTTCTTCCATATGCATTAATCGGAATGAGTTCGGTTGATTCAATAAATGGAGGACGATTTAGTCCTTCGCCATATACCGCAGCGGTGCTCATGAATATGACTGTCGATTCAGGTGAATGAAGTTTAACCGCTTCAATCAAGTTTTTTACGTAATCCACATTAACCAGTGTGAGATCAGGGCTATTCGGATTAGTGATTCCAGCTAGATGAAAGATGGTTTTCGGTTTGTATTTCTGTAAAAAGTTAGATAAAAAACCAAGAGAAAGATCACCAGATATTTCTTCGAATCTGTTCCCCATGTTTTTTTGAGATTCAGTTTTGTGGATAAGAGCAAAACCTGAAAACTGTTTTTCAATGAGGCTTTTAATTAGAGTTTTTCCAATGAAACCAGTGGCGCCGGTCACAAGAATGGAATTTTCTGAGAACATGAACTCTAGTATAGACTATTTTTCATGCTTGGATACTTGATTTTGTTGACGATAACTTATTAAAAACAATATGATTTCAGATATATGGCCTCAAAAGAGTTCAACATAGTTTTTGTCGGCTGCCATCCTGACGATGAAGCAATTTGGTGCGGCGGGCTGCTGTATGAGCTTTCTCGATTTCCAGGTTTCAAAATCCACGTACTTTGTTTGTCTGGTAAAGACGATTCTTCAACAAGAGAAGCAGAGTTTTTTGCAGCAAAAAAAGTAGCAGAATATTATTCTGGCGTTGTTTTGGGTGGAGCTTTGCGTCACGCGAATGAGCGACTTCCAAAAATTGAGAATAGTATTTTTAATGGATTAAAAGAACTGAATCTTCAACCACAGCAAATTGACTTGATCATAACACATTCACCTTATGGAGATGAGCACCTGCATCCGCATCATGTACAAGCTCATTTTGAAGTTAAAAAATGGACGAAAAAAAATAATATTAATTTTGCTTTTGTGTCCACATTGCCAATTCCACATCTTAGACTAAAAAACATACTCGCACAGACGCTCAGAAGAGACACCTTCCAGATCCTTTGCTTTGCG
>CAZFSQ010000433.1:0-2362 GCA_964521975.1 uncultured Oligoflexales bacterium
GGATCTTACAGCCTTAAAAGCGCAAGCTTTTGATTTGTTGTTACCTCATATCCCAAAAAAATTCCGCGAATATCTGGCCAATTCCCTAAATTATGATCAAAACTATTATTTCCAACTTCTCCTAAAATGGCTGTTAATAAATAAATTTGATCGTAAAGTTGTGTCGCTTTTTTACATTCATTTGGAAAACGCGAAAGCCTTCCCTCAAATACATCACGAGTTTGACAATAATTTTCACTATTATTTACTGGTCTTTCAATAGGCAAAAACCAATCTGTACAATCTTTCAATTTACTATTCATTCATTAACTATTCTAATTAATTAAAAGAAAACATAAAGCTCAATTTGCTAGTCATACTCAATCGGACCTATTTTAATTTTTTATTACCCTTAGGGGTATTATTTATTTAAAATAGATATTTTATTACCCGATCAGCTACCATTGTTACCATTTTCATATTATAATACCCTTAAAGGTGCTCTCCATGACAAAAAAACGCCGGACTGAATCACAAATTAAAAAAAACGTGGGGCCTTTGGCTATATTTATTCGCGAGCAGAGAAAAAAGCTGGGCTATTCACAAAAAGATTTTTCACTTAGAACGGGTGTGGGTCTTCGTTTTCTAAAAGAACTCGAACTGGGAAAAAAATCTCTCCGCCTCGATAAAGTCAATCTTGTTTTAAATTTTTTAGGATTTGAAGTGGGGCCGATTTCTTTGAAAGATCGACGCGATGACACGTAAAGGTAACGTTTTTTTATATAATGAATTTGTCGGTGTTATCGAGGAATCGGAATCGGGGGGTTATGTTTTTACTTATGATAAAAATTATTTAAACCGGACAGAAAAACCCAAACCCATTAGTTTAACCTTACCTATTCAAGAAGAGTCTTATTATTCAAAAACATTATTTCCTTTTTTTGATGGTCTTATTCCTGAGGGCTGGCTTTTAGATTTAAACATCAAACATTGGAAATATAATCCCAGCGACCGAATGGGTTTACTCTTAGAATGTTGTCGGGATTGTATCGGAGCCGTTCATGTTGAAAAGTAAAAATAAAAAATGTTTAGGTTGTTACGAAAAAATTTATGAAAAAGTTAAAGACGGGATTTATCATCCAAGTTGCTCCAAAAAAATATTTGGAAAAGACATTCCCCCTCTTCTCTCACTATCAAAAAAAGACATTCAAAAATTAGAAAAAAAATATCTCAGCCAGCATCAGGTTATTACGGGGGTTCAAACAAAATTATCGCTTAAGCTCGACACTTCTTATCCTCCGCGACTGACAATACTCCAAAGCCTTGGTGGAGAATTTATTTTAAAACCTCCTCAAGAAAAATTTTCTGAAATGCCTGAAATTGAAGACTTGACTATGCACCTGGCAAGTATATGTGGTGTTAAAACCGCTCTTCATGGATTACTCCCCATGAAAGATAATTCTCTTGCCTACGTGACAAAAAGATTTGATCGCAAAGATGGAAAAAAAATTGCAGTTGAAGATTTGTGCCAATTATCCGAACTACTCACAGAGCAAAAATATCAAAGCTCTTATGAAAGAGTGGGAAAGATCATTTCGCAATTTACGAATAATCCAGGAGAGCATGTTCTAAGATTTTTTGAAATTCTCGTTTTTAGTTTTATCGTAGGGAATAATGATATGCATCTTAAAAATTTTTCACTTAACACTCAAGATGAATCTAATATTGTGCTGAGTCCTGCCTATGATCTTCTTTCTGTAAGAATATTAATTTCATCAAAAGATGATCCTGAAGAAATGGCTTTAAATCTTAATGGTAAAAAAAATAAAATTAAATTTGATGACTTTTTGTCGCTTGGTGAAAACCTAAAAATTCCTCAAAAAGTTTGTCGGATGGTGATTAAAAATCAGATAGAGAAAAAAAATGAAATGTTTGAAATGATCAAAAAAAGTTTTGTAACAACAAAAAATAAAAAAGGGTTGCTCAAAATAATTGAAGAGCGGGTGAAGAGATTAAATACGTAACTGTTTATGACTTTCAAAAACGGTCACTACCGTTATAATCTTCTTATTCTCTTCCAGAATATAAACAATGCGATAATTACCTTCAATTACTTCCCGAATAGATTGATTTACTACTTCAGGGACAACTCGACCAGATTTTGGAAACCGTTTAACTTGACGTACTTTCTTTACAATTTTTTGAACATGCCCTCTAGCAGCTCCCGGATTATCATTTGCAATGTGATCTGCAATATTTTGAAGATTATTCATCGCTCGGAAGGACCAAATCAGTTTCATGTTTTAATTTTTCCATAACGCTTATCTAAACTTTTTTCTAGCTCTTTATCGGTTATGGTTCTGCCATTAAGTACATCTTCAAT
>CAZFSQ010000434.1:0-2354 GCA_964521975.1 uncultured Oligoflexales bacterium
ACTCCAATTCATGTAGAATTTAAGGTGATTGCTCATTGTTAAATTTTGGCGACTACAAAAAAATCATCGACATTTCCCCAACCATCAGCGAAAAATCCGCAATTTTTCCTGGTGATGTTCCGTTCTCTCGTCAAGAAAGCATAAGTTGTCAAAAGGGAGATCACTTAACTCTATCTTCTATCACATCAACATTGCATATGGGTGCTCATGCTGATGCTCCATCACATTTTCACCGTAACGGTCAATCCATCGACGAACGTAATTTAATTTTTTATTGTGGCCCATGTCAGGTGATAGATCTTTCGGCAATACAACCACACCAAATATTGCCAGAACATATCAAACAAAAAAAAATATCCTGCGAGCGAATTTTATTTAAGACACAAAGTTTTAAAGATTTTGATACGTGGCAAAATGAATTTTCAGCTTTAAGCCCACAACTTATTTTTTATCTCGCCGAAAAAAAAGTGATCACAGTTGGCATTGACACACCTTCGGTTGATCCTGCTGATTCCAAATCCTTAGATACCCATCAAGCTATTTTCAAAACCAATATGGCAAATTTAGAGGGACTTGATTTAAAAAATGCAGAAGAAGGGGAATATTTTTTAATTGCTTTCCCGCTTAAAATAAAAGACGGCGATGCGTCTCCGGTGAGAGCCGTGTTGTTAGAGTAATTTTTATTTCTTCTTCCCAAACAAATCTTGTAGAGCTTTAATTCCAGAATTAGGCGTATCTTCAAGTTCAGCAAAGCCAAAATTTCTTTTTTCTCTATTCTCTTCAGCCTTAATTTGAAACTCTTGAGCAAGTTGGTTT
This sequence comes from uncultured Oligoflexales bacterium, assembly GCA_964521975.1. Taxonomy (GTDB): domain Bacteria; phylum Bdellovibrionota_B; class Oligoflexia; order Oligoflexales; family CAZFSQ01; genus CAZFSQ01. The sequence continues at coordinate 817 of CAZFSQ010000434.1, forward strand.
AATCCAGTGCTCCATTGATTCTTTGTAAAAACCACCCCTGTGTGTTGGATAGCATTCATAACTTTTTCAAGTTCTTGTTTAAATACATCAGGGGAACCGTCATCTAAATCACCAATAACATATAAAAACCTATCCCAAGAACTTTTAGGATATTCTTCAAATAATTTAGATGAGAATTTAATGCCCTCAGCATAAGTTGTTCCACCACCAAAAAATTTAGTGAAAAAATCTTTTTCTTTAAACTCTTCGGCTCCGTTAGAAAATCCTACAAAGCGAAACTGAATGTTTTTATATTTAGCTTTTAAAAGGGCTTTAAGATGAAAAAAGAATTTTCTTGCAAGCTGGCTCGGTAATCCACCCATACTACCCGACATATCCATACACAATATGACAATAGCATTAATATCGGGCACGGGGCGTGGATATCTATCCTGTACAACATAATCTTCCTCTGTAAGCATTCCAAAACCAACTTGAATGGCGATAGAATCGGGGACATTTAATTTGCCTTGATCCCTAAAAAATAATTTCCCTCGGACAAGAGCTTCATCTGCCATACGTTCAAAAATAGGCTCACCATGCGGTGAATGGACACCACCCTCTTTGACAAAACTTTTATCAGAAGATTCACCTTTAAGTTTTCTCAAATTAGGAAGATCAACAATACCACCTAATAGTTTTCCAAACTCCTCCTCAGGTAATTCATAACTACCATCTTTTCCCGTCGTTCCATTGCCAGGTTTTTGTTCTCCTTCTTTTTCAGAATCACTTTCTTCATCACCATCACCCTGCCCCTGCTTTAAGGGATCATCTCCCCACTTTTTATCGCCAGGTTTTCCATCACCACGACCCAATTCATAATCTTTTTCATTGGGGTCATGCCATGCTTGCATATTTTGTGCTTTGGTAAACTGCCAAGCAGTCTCATCAGGACGTTTAGATAATTTTTTCTTTTTAGAAACAGCTTCAACCTGACTAAACAATTCAAAATCATGCTCAAACTGTGGAATTTCAGGCATGAGTTGAAACGAAATACCACCGCGTGAGGTTGTTTTATATTTCAAATTTCCCGCAGCTAATTTTTTTAATCGTTCCGCAAGTCGTATATTTGTAAACTGCTTAAATTCTAATAATGCCTTGGGAGCTGTGGGTGTGTGCATGGAGGCTGACATCGTACTGGCAAGATTTTTTTCAAGACTGCTTTCTGCTGCATCTAAAAATACTCTTTCGATAGATTTTTTTCTTTCGGCAGGAATATCTAAGTTGATATCCAATTTATACAGTTCCACTTCCATCTCTAATTGTTCAGTCAATGTTTCATTGATAACGGGTCCCTCTGTTTTAAGCAGGTTAAAACATTTAACATCACCATTAGGATCAACCATGATTCTGACAGGAAACTGAAAAGCAATATCACCTTTCAATCCTTTATAGTTTAAATCTAAGGCAACCGGTTTTTTGTATCCCTGAGCCATAACGTATAAAGTTTTTGCTGCTTTTGCAAATTTTAATGGAATATCAAAAACCTCTTCATGCTT
>CAZFSQ010000435.1:0-2337 GCA_964521975.1 uncultured Oligoflexales bacterium
ATGCAACAAAAAGTAAATTCCATAAAATTATTGATGCCCGAGTAGAAAGTCATGACGCACTCACACTTGCTGCCGCAGCAAGCTGTCCAGCTTCTTCCGTAAAATTTGATGTATCGGGTGATGATTATATATGTGATCTACAACACGAAGGTATAGCACGACAAAGTATAGTTAAAACCGTTGAAGGAGAATTAAATAGTTCATTCAGACCAGGGGCAAAAAGAATTTATGTAGTTGTTACCGATGATAATGCAACTAAAATAACCGATACAGACTATATTAAAGCAGGTGGAGAATATGATCCTGCAAGTTTTATGACGGTATTAAATTACAATGGAAAAATTTATAACTCATCCAGTTCAACCCATGTTTTTGGTTTTGTTGGTTTCTCCGACAAACCAGGTTGTAATATCGCTAAAAAAGGTGTCGCCTATATCAACTTAGCGAAGAGTACCAGTGGCAAAACTTACGATATATGTACTAGCGATTGGACAAATAATTTTAACGAATTAGCAAAACAAGTTTTATTGGTCAAAAACAATGTATTTACTGTATCTGAACCTACGATCAACGAACTTATCGAAGTTCGTGTCGATGGCGTTTTATTAGCCTCCAATAAATATTCATTTGTTGGAAATAGAGTGACGATTGTTAATGAAATGTTGATAGCAGATAGTCATGTTTTGATTAAATACAAGTAAGCATTACTCACGAAAAAAATGCGTCCACGTAATATAAAAATTTCTTCTTGCTAAATTAACCTATTCACTTTAAATCTTATTATTCAGGTATTTAATTTTTTCATAGGAGCACACACACTTGCACGGATCACGTCATCGCCGAAAACATCCTAAAGGTCGTAGAAAAATTGGTCGTCGTAAAAGACGAATGTTAAAAAAACGTCGCTATTTAAGAACTGGCGGAAAATAAAAAAAATCACTTTTTCCTAACATTCAAACTAGCCTAGCTAACGCTAGGCTTTTTGTGTTAATTTTTTTTAATTTTTCTTTTGCACTCTTCTATCAAATTAAAGTATTCTATTACTAGATACCTTTTAATAATCCAAATTTAACCACGTTAATTTTTTTTCCACGGATGGAGAAATGAATTAACCATCAACCCAAAGGAGAGCAAGGGAATGCTAAACTTTATCGACAATTTAGAAAAACTCGTCATTTCATGGCCACAAAGCAACAAACTTTCTATTCCACAAATCGCTGACCACACAGCAACACCGGTTCCTAAAGTCATCATGTATCTTGGTGAGGCTGCCGATCACACCTACGATTTGCAGGATACAATGAATCAATCTGATTTAATCGAACATTTAGATCGCCTAAAAACAATGAAAGCAAAAGATCTTGAACAACGTGCGAGAGAACTCGCTGCTGTGCGACAAAAAGCATTTGAATCTTACGAACAAACCATGGAAAAAGTTCGTGTTCAAGAGACAGCTAAAAATTGGCGAGGAGCTTTTAAAAATTTAACGTATTTTATTGGCGAGAATGAGAGATGCGTATCACGCGAAATTTTATTTAGTGCGGTGAATGATGCTTTGCGTCTTGGAATTAAAGCTAACATGAATATGCAAGAACTTGGTTTTTGGTTTAAAAAATTAGTGGTCGCAGCACTCGAACGCCCAACCTTTGATACGATGTGTGATCTCTACGAATATTTTGATGCGTTTGGTTTGCATTTTTTAAAAGAAGGTGAACGCGGTCAGAAATTTTTATTGAGCTTGATAAGTATGATAAAACATGCTGCTATAGATACTCAAACCTTAGGGTTTTTGAATCATGTAATGAAAGAATTGTCTCTGCCGGAATTAACGTGGCCTGATTTTTATAATATACCACCAGAGGCAATTGAAAATCCTATAGCTATGAGTACAACAACTACGGCAACTGAAGAATTGACGTTGGTAAAGATAGGTGAAAACTAGAATTGCGATCTAAAGTTAGTAGTAGCATAAAACCAATTTCCTTAGCAGAAGCGTACCATAAGTGTCCTGAGAACATTTTCAAACTTGGCGATACACGAAAGATTTCTACGTCTCATGAAATTATTTCTCAGAGTCGTGCTGTTTCAGCCATCAATATGGGTCTTGGGATAAGAAAACCTGGATACAATATTTATGTTGCTGGGAGTCAGGGCACAGGAAAAACCAGTGTTATACGAACATTTTTAGAAAAATGGTCTAAGTCGTTACCCAATCCTAAAGACTGGGTCTATGTTTATAACTTTAGCAACCCAGAATCTCCTCAAGCTCTTGATTTTGAGCCTGGCATCGCTAAAAAATTTAAAAAAGCGATGGAGCATTTGGTGAAAGAGCCTAAA
>CAZFSQ010000436.1:0-2329 GCA_964521975.1 uncultured Oligoflexales bacterium
TGATAGAGTCGATTCGGAAACATTGAGCTCTTTAAGCTTGGGAAATTTGCACTTTTCAAAATTAGAAAAATGACCGAGATGGGGGCAAGCTATTAAAGTGATTTTTTTAATGCCAGTAGCTCTTAAAAAAAAGGGCGCTATATTTTCAAAAGTAAGTTCTGATTCATTCAAAAATATGTCTTCAAGTCTTGAAAAGTCCCAGTCTTTCGAGTCAAAGTCCTGCTCAAAAAAAATATGGCAATCATCAACGCTCATTTTTTTGATGGAGTTGTTTTTTTGAAAGAAGGGGGCTATTTTTTGAAGTGTTATGTCCAAGTGGGCGAGCTCTAGTTCTTCAAGCTGCAAAAATTCGGAGGTTGCTAAGTTAAAAGCATCAGAATCAAGCCCCTTTATTTTTTGAATTTGAATTTTCTTAAGTCCAGACATCCTTGATAAGATCGCTGAAAAAAGTTTGGGTTCTATCTCAGTTTCGGAAATAAATAATTCTTTGATTGATGAAAAGTCATTTGTTTCTAAATGAAGGTCTGGGTGATGGTTGATAGCCACGTCGTCGAGTTCTAGTCTTTTGAGTTTTGGGTTGGATGAAATGATTTGTTGAAGATTTTTCGCGTTAATAGCAATGCCACGCAGGCTTAGTTTTTCAAGTGAAAAGAGATAGTTTGATGCGTGATTAAGTTTCTCGTATTCTTCTAGTCCGCCGCAATCTTCTATAGTTATTTTTTTAATGTTAGGGGATTTTGAAAGAAATGATTGTAGAAAGTGAGGGTCAATCGTCATGCTATCAAAGTGCATCTCTTGAATCGCTAAAGAGTGTTGAGGCGTTAGAAAGTTTAAAAATTGCAAGAAATGAGCCTGATCAAAATTTTTGTGAGGAAAAAACCTAAGTTTTTTAAGCTTGGGTGTTTGTAAAAAAATATCGACAAGATCTGTAGCGGAAATTTTTGATCCTCGCAAGTTGAGTTCTTCAAGCTCCAGAAAAGATGTTTGTTTTGATCCAGCAAAAAAATGGCTCAAGTTTTCAAAAGCATTGGCATGAATTTCTTTGAGCTTGGGGGCGTGTAAAATAATTTTTTGAAGATTGCTGGGGTGGATTTTTGCGCAAGAAAAAACGACTGATTCCAGGCTGGGAAGCACGCGGGGGGTGAAATCAAAGTCGGTGTCCGAGAGGTGGTTACAATGACTCATGTTGAGAATGCGTAGTTGCGGGGTGTGTTCAAGGATCTGTGCCAGCCCGTGAAGATTGATATTAGATCCTACTAAATATATTTCTTCCAGGAGGATTGTCTTTTTTGTGTTTGGTCTAAATTCAGAGTTCAATAAGTTTTTGCAATGACTTAAGTTAATTTTCTTTACATGTGGCATTTGCGTAATAAAATATACTAGATCTTGTAGGCTTGTGTCTGAGCCGCCAAAGTCTATTTCTTGAAGATTTGGAAAGTGAAAAAGTTCAGGATGATTGTCGGGTAATGACATGTCTCTACAGCCATGTAAGCAGATTTTTTTGAGATTAGGGGCGTCTATTAAAGATAAAAGCAAGATGGCATGGGTTGAAAAAGATAAATCAAGAAGCTCAAGTTGCTCAAAACTGATTTTTAAGTTCTGATTATTTTTCTGTTCAAAATAGTTATTTCTTAAGAATAGTGTCTTTGGTTTATTCTGGGACAATAATATCAAAGCTTCTCGAGCCCTAAGGACTCTGTTGTTGACGACTACCGAAGAACGTGTGGTGATAAATTCATTTGAATAGGTAGGGTTGGGGATAAACATTCGTGACATCTTCATGGGTTGTTGCTGGATTATTGTTTATCATGGATTTTATTTGTATGACGTAACTTTAAATTTTGTAGATTATAAAGCAGCCTTAAATAGTCGTTTTCTTCCGAGTCTCAAAAACTGATGATAGCCTTGTTCGTGGTTTAATCAAGAGGATGTTGTGTTGCTAGCCCGATAGTATTGTACTTTATTTTAACAGAGTTGCTTTTGAGTGATAAGTTTTTTTGGTAATACGCCTTGTTTTCAAGACAAGGTCTCTTCATGCTCATCGTTTGTTATATTGTTTGCCAGAAAAATTGAATCACCAGCAAAGCGTGCGTATACTCCATTTTGTTTTTCACGCCATAAAAAATTATTTACGTATTTTATCGCCCTATCATTTTTACACATAGAGAGTATTCATTATGAATAATATCCAGATCTCTTTTTCTGCCGATAATTTTGCTGGTAATCCGCAGGATTCTGGAGTAGCTGATTATGTTGTTTCTTTTGCCGGGCAGATTTTAGACGCATTGAATCAGTGGACATTGTTTCCGGGGGTATCGGCTCAGCGTGG
>CAZFSQ010000437.1:0-2327 GCA_964521975.1 uncultured Oligoflexales bacterium
TTTAGACGTTGCAAAAAAACCACGAAAATGTTCATTGATTTTATCGGACACTCGTACACTCGTTGTAAAATCGGGTTGCTTTAAACTCAACCTCATCTTTCCATCCTGAGCAAGGATAGGAATAAACTCATTTTCCGTCGTCGCCCCTTGAGGAACTCGTGCAACGGTTAACACTTGAGAACCACTCCCACTTGCTTGCCCCACAACGACAGCACCTTGTGCCATCGCATAAACCGTATCATCGCTCGCAAATAAAAGCGTATTCATGAGGGTTCCGCCTGCTAAACTTTTCGCATCACCGATCGCAGAAACACGCACATCCATTTTATCGCCAATGCGAGAAAAAGTTGGCATCTCTGCTGACACAATGACCGCAGCTACATTACCCGAAGTGACATCCTCTGGAGCAATTTGTACACCCATCTTTGTTATTAAATTAGAAACTGCTCGATTGGTAGAAATAGATTTTTTAGAATCGCCCGTGCCTTGTAGACCAATAATAAGACCGTAACCGGTAAGATTATTAGAACGAAAACCTTGAAAGTTTACTAAATCTTTAATGCGGGTTTCTTGAGCAAAGGCATTAAGAGTAAAACATAAAAATAAAAATGTAAGAATAAGTTTCATATTAATATCTCCTTAAGATGCCCAGGCACTCGCTTAGCTCGTTGGGCATGACATGGATTCGATAATTCATGTTTTTATTTACCAATTGTTTTTTTAATATCTTTAGCATCACTTTTCACTCTGTCCACTTCTTCCGTTACTTTTTCTTTCATCGCCTCAATGGTCTTTGTGGGTGTACTGCGTTCCTCACTCTTAGCTTCTCCCAATGCTGCTGTCATATTTTTTCTCTCTTCCAAAAGTTTTTGACGCTCAGCTACAAATTGTTTTTTTTCCTCACCGAAACTCATAATTTTTTTCTCAACCTCACCACGAATTTGATCGAGATATTTCTGTTTTTCATCCAGCTCTTTTGCCCACATTGAATTGACTTCATTAAATCCAGATAGACGTAGAGTAAATTCATCATCCCAAGCAATTGATTTTCTCTCGGTATGTTCTCCCCCTCGCAGTTCTTGCCAATCAATATCAAACAAATCCTCTGTGGTTATACCTTTCACGTCGGACAGTTTTGCGTAGGGAATTTTTGCTTTTACAGCAATTAAACTTTTTTCATTTTCAATACTCGATTCACGATGCGTTTCAACAATAATATCCCCATTCGCTAGCTTATGAACAACTTTCATGCGAATAGATTTAAGTGGAAATGTTTCTGGATTCACTGGCTTTAAATTAGGAAGCGAGTTGAGTAGTTTTTCTACTTCCTCGTCTTTTGCTTCTTCATTATTTTTTTTCTGTTCATCATTCTTATTGCTTCCTGTTTCATTTTTTGCAGCTACTGCCTTTCGATTTGAAACAACTTTGACACTGATATAATCCCCAGGAAGATAATTGGGATATGTTCGATATAAATTATTTTTAGAATGCTCTGGACTAAATAACGATCCTGTCTCATAAGGATTTTGGTGAGATTCAAGCTTGGGTGTCGCTTCTTTAATAAAAATTTCGTTCCCCATTTGAAGGGCTTTATCTTTATTAGGATGGACCAAACTCAAATCATATGATTCCGCACTACGAACCATCTCTCTTTTTGAAAGAGTGTGAATGCCTGATTGACAGCTCCAGATTAAAAATAAAATTGCTAAACATTTAATTTTCATTTTTAGAAAATCCTTTTTCTAAATTTTTATTTGAACAACTCCCCGTCCAACAATCGCAGCTCTTAATTTCTTTTTTGAAACGATATTTTGCACATCAATTTCATCCCCCTTAATTCCCGACTGCATTGCTTTGACTTTACTCTTAAGTGTCAACCCTTCGGATTCAATCAAAAGATCGACGGTCGATCCTTGCGTAACAATTTTTTCACTCGTAAAATCTTTTAAACTTGCCACGGACCCCGCTTGTAAATCTCTCGCCGCAGTTTTTCCTTCGATAAAAGATACAATATTTTCATCAGCAGAAATTTTTTTATTCCCACTTTTTGCATAATTCGCCCAATCCACATAAAATAATTCTTCAGCTAATTCTTTACCCTTAGGAATAAAATTTTTTACCAGCCACGTTTTTTCTTTAATCATAAATTTGGCTTGAATCGTCATCCGACCTAACGACTGATTCGTTGATTGACTTAAAATAAATCCATCAAAATGTGATTTAAGTAAGAGTCGGTCTAAATGATCTTCTAAACTTTTCCCAGCTGGATTTAATAGATCTTTAAATTCAATCACAAAGTCGGAATGGGGAATTTGAATTTTTTGTAA
>CAZFSQ010000438.1:0-2325 GCA_964521975.1 uncultured Oligoflexales bacterium
TATGAAAAATTTTATCCTCAGGTCATCGAAAAAAAGTTACAAAATGTTTTAGAGAAAATTGAAATTCCTCTCGTAACTGTTTTGGGACAGATGGAACGCGATGGAGTTTTTCTTGATTCAGAAGTGTTGCAAATTATTTCTGATAAACTCGATCATCTTGCAAAAAATTTAGAAAAAGATATTTACCTTCTTGCGGGTGAACCATTTAATATTCAAAGCACGAAACAACTGCAATATATTTTATATGAAAAGCATAAAATTCACGAACAGCTTGGTCTTAAGCGAATCAAAAAAACCAAGACAGGTTTTTCTACAGATTTTTCTGTTTTGGAAATGATGTCGGGACATCCCTTGTCGGCAAAGATTGTAGAATTTCGCACGGTCAGCAAATTGAAAAATACCTATGTGGATACACTGCCACAACTTATTCATCCAGAGACGCAACGCATCCACGCAAGTTTTCATCAAGCGGGGACAACCACAGGAAGGTTGAGTTCTTCCGATCCTAATTTACAAAATATTCCTATCCGTTCGGCGTTAGGTAAGGAGGTGCGAAAAGCATTTTCTGTACAACATGCCAATGAAATTTTAATTTCAGCGGATTATTCACAAGTGGAATTACGATTGCTCGCACACTTAGCTCGCGAAGAAAATTTGATTGAGGCATTCAAAAAGGGTGCTGACATTCATCGAGATACTGCATCGCGTATTTTCGATGTGTCTCCTGAAAGTGTGACATCAGATATGCGTTCCAGAGCGAAAGCAATCAATTTTGGAATTATTTATGGTATGGGATCGCAGAGGCTTGCAAGAGAAACAGGTGTGTCGATGCAAGAAGCAAAAAATTTTATTCAAAAATATTTTGCGACTTATCCTCGCATTAAAAATTTTATTGATGATGCGATTCAATTTGCCAGAGAGCATGGATATTCTGTGACGATGACAGGGCGTCGGCGTATGATTCAAGAATTTCAAAGCGATAATAAAATGATGGTGGCATCCGCAGAAAATATTGCGGTAAATTCTCCCGTGCAAGGTTCTGCCGCTGATCTTATTAAACTGGCTATGATTCGGATTGATGAAAGAATAAAAGCAGAAAAATTACCTCTGAAATTATTATTGCAAGTTCATGATGAGTTGGTTTTTTCTTGTGCGGAAGATTTTGCGGTTCAGGCAATTCCTATGATTAAGTATGAAATGGAACATGCGATGGAATTGATGGTTCCTCTTCTGGTCGATGTAGGTCAAGGAAAGAATTGGTTAGAGGCTCATCAATGACCGAGGAGAATGATCTTAGGGAGTTTACGCTCTATGAACACCTTGATGAGTTACGATCGCGTGTCATCAAATCTTTTTTTAGTATCATCATTTTATTTTTTATTGCCTTCGCGTTTTCAACTGAGGTTATCAATTTTCTAAAAATCCCCCTCTTAAATGTTTTGCCTGAAGGGCAGAAAACAATTCATTTTACAGGTCCAATGGATGTTTTTAATGTGAGTTTGAAAATTTCTCTATTGTCATCGCTTATTTTCGGTTGCCCGGTTTGGATGTACCAATTTTGGAAATTTTTAGAGCCAGCTTTATATCCCACTGAAAAAAAAATGACATTGCCACTTATTTTTTCTTCAGTTCTATTATTTTTTTCTGGTGTTGTTTTTTGTTATTACATTGTTTTACCGATGACGCTTGGTTTTTTGATCAGTTATGGTTCAGATATTGGAACGCCTTTGATCACCATTACAGATTATATTTCGCTGCTCGTGGTTTTAATTTTAGGTTTTGGATTTATGTTTGAATCTCCTTTGGTATTAGTCATGCTCGCTTGGAGTGATCTTATTTCTGTTGAAACTCTGCAAAAAAATCGCGGTGTGGCTTTGGTGATTATTTTGATCGTGGCTGCGATTTTTACTCCTCCTGACCCCGTATCGCAAATGGCGATGGCTCTTCCACTTTATTTTATGTACGAAATTTCTCTCTTGATTATTCGGGTGATAAAAAAAGGAAAATGACAGTGATAAAATTTATTTTTTTTATTCTGTTTTTTTCACGCGAGATGCTTGCGAGTGAGAGCGTGTCATCCCAAGGTATGGAGAAAAATAATTTTTGGGAAATTACAACATCCTTTGTCAATCATCGTATGGCATCTGGGGATGGCAATGAGGTTACAGGGAATTCAGTTTCATTGGGGTTTGGTTACGGACGTATCGCCCCTACTTATTTAATGAGTTTAGAGGTACTGATGATTTTAGGACCCTATGAGCGAATTCGTCCTGAAAGTGTAATGGTGGATTATTTATCCAAAGGAGCAACATTTTGGATGGGGGT
>CAZFSQ010000439.1:0-2295 GCA_964521975.1 uncultured Oligoflexales bacterium
GAAAATTCATTCCATAGTTGTATAAGAGTTTTCCGTAATTTTGGATGCATCCACTCCCCGGCAATTTCTGTCGCAGGTTTTAAGACAAAGTCTCTTAGATGCATTTGGGGATGGGGTAAAATAAGTGAAATGCTATCCACTGCCTTGCGTTTCACAATACCCAAATCAGAGTCCATTAAAATATCAATGTCGATGATACGATCTCGTTTTATTATTTTACTTCGTACACGACCCATTTTTTTTTCTATATTTAAACATAATTTCAAAAAATGATATGGATCATGAAAAGAAGAAATCATCACACAACCGTTCAAAAAAGTTTGCGTCGTATTTTCAATGGGACGTGAATAATAAAAATTAGATTGTTTGATTATTTCACCGACTTTTTTTAACTCACAAAGAGCAGCTAAAATATTTTTTTTCTTTTGCCCAAGATTCGTCCCAAGAGCAATCAAGTAAAATCTATTTTTCATATTGCGAAAAATGCTCTTGGCATTTTTCTTTGAATGAACTTGCGTTGTGTTCGCTACATTTTCTTTGATAGGTTGTGATCAACGCCCGTATGGTTTCGTTTTTTTTCCATGGCTTTAAACTCTCCACCGCCCACTGTCCTCGCAGTTCATTTCGCCCCGAAAACCCATCCGACAAAGTAAACACCGTGTCATAATATTCTTTAGCAAGTTGCACTAAAGAATCTTTTTGTGATGGATGATTTTTAATAAACTCACTTTGGTTTTTTAAATCTGCAACAATCCATTGAACCCTGCTTGCTTTTCCTTTAACCGAGGCTCTTGCTTTCTGACTCCACTCCAAGGATTTACCCATATTACCACGAGATTTTTCAATTTGTGATAAAGAGGATTGCAAATACCATGGAGTGCTCGTTACTTTCAACTCATCGGTTAAAATTTTTTCAGCATCATCATATAATTCCATTTCAGTTAGAAGATATGACGCATTAGAAATTACCGATTTTCTTTGAAAGGGTGTCTTCGCCAATTTATTGATATTTGCCACAGCATCTTTTACTTTCTTGATCATATTTTTAGGTAGATTTTTTTTCGGATGGGTTTTTTTATAGAAGATAACTTCTGGATAATAACTCCATAGCCTAATATCCAACGATACGGATGGGTGTTCGACTAATTTAGAACTCGCCGTCATCCACTTTTTTTCTAATTCATCTTTTTCGTTTTGTACTGCACCTTGATAAAATACATCATAAAATTCACTCGTCTGATACACAATTAAATTTCTTGCTGCAAAAATTGTTTCATCCGATTTAAAAATTGTTTCGAGCAAATAGTTTTTTTGGGCAATAATTTTTTGCCCCAATTCTTGATGCTCAAAAACATAATTTAAAATTTGGGTTAAAATTTTTGTTTGAATAATTTCGTTTTGTGATTTAAGTTTTTCATAAATTTTAAAATATGTTTTTTCATCCAAATCATCTCCCCATCTTGTCTCAGACAAGAGTAACCAATCACTAGAACTGGCCCGATCCTCCAAAACATTTTTTACTATTTTTTTAAAATTAGAATTGGAAGTTAGAATATTTGAAATCATCAAGTCAAATTCTTGAATGGAAATACTTTCCTGCAATCGCATCATTTCTTGACCGCCAGCATCAAAAATTACGACCGTGGGATAACCCGTTAAATTTAATGTCGCCCCCAGCTCTTGAGCCTGTTCACTATCACCATCCAGATAGAGAGGAATAAAATTTAACATCAGCTCTTGAAAGCGGTGGGTCGCAAAAACCTCTTGCTTTAATTCATTACAGGGTGGACACCAGACCGCTCCCCAATAAAGAAAAATGTTTTTGTTTTCTTGACTTGCTTTCACTTTAGCTTCTTCAAATGTTCCCGCGAACCAACCCTTGCGGCCTTCACCAACTTCTAAAGGATCATCATAAGTAGAAATAAATTCTTTCGGTTTTTCAGTAACAGGCACAGGTGTCTGACATGAAAATAGCATAACAAAAATGAGGGGTCGCTTTTTCACTGCTACTAAAAAATCAATCCATAACCACCCAGATCAATGGTTCCATCAGAATTCGATTCACTATGTTTCAATTTATTACCTGAACCAAATTCAGCAACACCCAACCAAATTGACATAAAAGACTCTAAATCTAATAAAATCTCAGATTTTTCTTTAACGTAACTTTCTTCATCGGTAATTTTATAATTAATTTTATTTTTTTTAAGCAATTGATAATACTTCTTAGACAAGACATTGTCTTCATATTTTGTCGCAACATCGTTCGATAAATTGAAGCCAATTTTTTTACTT
>CAZFSQ010000440.1:0-2292 GCA_964521975.1 uncultured Oligoflexales bacterium
CCGATTATGGACCCAGGTTTGATGCTTCCCCCAACACAGCCGATCATGGGTGGTGGTTATGTTAATCCAGGTTTTATGCCGCAACCTTATCCTTGTTCAGTTCCACAAATTGTTCCTCCGATGATTCCTCCTATGATGCCTTGGCCATGTCATTTACCTTGTAATACTGGTTGTGGAAATAATGGTGGAACGACTATTATTGTCGGTGGTAGCGGCCCTACACAATCAGGTAAGGGCGGTAAAGGCGGAGCAGTTGTCGTTCCTCATACTCCTAAAGGAACACCAGCTCCGACATCAAGTCCTAAGCAAGGACCATCACAAGGCCCCGTTCAAAAATAATTTGATTAAATTTTAGAGTAAAAAAACAAATCCCAAGTATAAAAAAATGCTTGGGATTTTTTAATTTTTTGTATGAATTTTTTTATCTCTAATATGAGACTTCAAAACTTTTTCGTTAATATCCAATCTCATTTCAAATTCCTTTTCAGATTCAACATCCTTATCAAACTCATCATACTTTTTAATAAATCCAGTCATAGCTTCCAACATGAATTTCATGTCTGAATTCATCTCTTCTTGAAACACACCCATACGATGCATTTCAAATCGTGTAGCTTTCAAATCTGTTTTTAACTCAGCAACATCAACTTTTAACACAGTGACATCAGATTCAAGTTTTATAAATTTTTTGTTCATGCTAATTACTTCATCAACTAATTTAAAGTTTTCTACATTTTTTTGATCCATTTTTTTTAATTCCTTTTTTCGTATTGAATAAAATTCCCTCATTTATTTAAATCAATTCAAATTGAACTAATCTTTAAAAGCTTTGTCAAAATTTATTTAACATCATCCTAGCAATGTCACAGTAAACTTTTTTTTAGTTAAGATTTTAATGGTGACTCTCATCAAATAAAGTTAAAATTAAAAAATATGAAATGGCTAATTAAAAATCCTGAAAATAATGATCTCCATAATGGTAGCATTATCGAATTACCTGATGCCTTACCCGATCATTTGCCTATTACAATTTCATATAATAAAAAACCTTATACGATTTTTTGGGATTCAAAGTTAAGAATTTGTAAAATTAAAAATGGAAATCATTTTGTTCATGTCCGACTTAATAAATCTTCGATTGAATTTGATAAAGAAAACAGTTCTTGGTTTCTCGATGAGACTCATTCGCTTGGCGGACAAAAAAACTTTCTGCTTCATCGCCAATGTGAATTTTATTCACCACTCAACAACAACAAAAATCAAAATAAAAAAAATAAGGCAAAATCTATTTTTGCTCCCATGACTGGAAAAGTTTTAAAATTATTTGCAACTGAAGAACAAAAAATTTCAGCAGGTGAAACCATTTTAATTATTGAAGCCATGAAAATGGAAAATAAAATTTCTGCGAAACAAGATGCTCTAGTTGCGGAAATTAAAATCAAAGAAGGTGATGTGGTGCAAAAGGGAGATTTATTGGTAAAGTTTAAATCGTAATTTTTAAATGGTTTTTCTATTGCCTACAAACTCTATCGTTTTGATGCAAACCCCTACATTGGCAAGTACACCCCGTTGATGAACAACCTGAAATCATCGTAAAGTTTGGATCTTTTTGAAAATCGCTAAATGTATACGTTGTCCCGTTTGCACAGACCCCTTGACATGTACACCATATTGGAGAACCATAACCAGCACCTGAAAAACCAGTAGGAGGAACCATCACAGGAGCAGGCGTTGCTGTTGGTCGGGGGGTTGCTGTGGGAGTCGGGGCCACAGTTGGTCTTGGTGTTGCCGTGGTTGTTGGAGTCGCTGCTGATAATCCTTTACCCGTAAATGTTGCTTGCTGCTGACCTGCGGCAACAGGACTTGTATTCACAGTTAACACAACACTGTGACTACCAACATTCGTAGGTTCGTAGCGTACCTGGACAGTACAACTACCGTTAGCAGCTAAACTTGACCCACAATTCTCAGAAATAATTCTAAATTGACCTGTCGTAATCGTAGATCCATTTAAGTAAGTATTCCCAAATGCAAAACTAATAGGTGCTGCTGACCCACCTCGATTAGATACTGAAAGGGTATAGGCAGTAGAAACACTATTAACAGTAAACGAACCAAAATAGGTTCCTGCTGTCATAGAGACGTTGGCGGGGAGTGTTGCAACAGTTACTGTTGCACTCACAGGTGTTGCAGAACCTACACTATTGCTACATGACAATGTATAGATCGTCGTTGTCGATGGAGTTACCGTCACACTTCCACTCGAAAAATTAGATAATGTAGGTGCTCCAT
>CAZFSQ010000441.1:0-2290 GCA_964521975.1 uncultured Oligoflexales bacterium
AAAATATAACCATAGAAAACAATGGAATAGAAGAGGCAGAGATTGAAGAAAATAAGGAAATGAAAATAGAACAAGATGAGTGTGGCGAAATTAGTCGTGATGGGTTTAGAGTAGTTATTGGTGGAAACACAACAATTTCCAATTCAACGAAAAGAAAAACGGATACGTCATCATTCAATTTTGACTGGGACAAAGAAAAAGCAGAACTAAATGGCTATGTACAATACAGTAGTCGCGATTTTGAGTTTGATGATATTAAAACGATAAATCCATCTATCACGCAAGGCAATATTAGTTGGAAGATTGAAAATGCTAAACTAATTGAGAAAATGAAACTTCATTCGACAAGCAATTTAAAAGAATTGCATCTAGTATATGAATCAACTTGTACTTATGAACTAAAAAAATAAGTTTAATCCATCAACCACTGAAAATAACTGATCACAAAATCCGCAATTAAAATTGTCACGAGAGAATAGACAACGGCTTGGGTTGTCGCTTTACCAACACCTTTTGCTCCACCAGTGGCATTAAAACCTTTAAAGCAACCAATGCTCGAATAAATAAATCCAAAGATTGTGGCTTTTTCTAATCCTTGGCGAATATCACCCGTGGAAATGATCCAAGTAATTTTAGATAGAAACACCGATGTATCAATATTATAAACAGCCACCCCGACAAAGTAAGACGCAACAACACCCGATAAAACAAAGATTCCAGAGAGAAGTGGCATCATAATAATCGAAGCAACAATTCGTGGCAGGACGAGATAATTATGAGGGTTCACCGCCATCGCACGCATAGCATCAATTTGTTCGTTCACTCGCATGGAACCGATCTCGGCCGCCATCGAAGATCCGGCACGACCGGTGACTAAAAAAGCACCCACCACCGGAGCAAGTTCTCGTGAGAGGGCATAGCCCGCAGCAGCACCAAGAAGTGATTCTGCTCCGAAGATTCTAAAAATTTCTCCTAACTGAAATCCAAAAACGGCTCCGACCATAATTCCTGAGAGAACAATAATCATAAAACTTTTATTGCCAACAAATTCGAGTTGCCGCAGAGTAAGTTTCCAATTGATCATAGAATATTTAAGAGAGACAACAGAATCACGAATAAAAATTACATAGCGACCAAACGCTGAAAAAGGCATGACAGCTAAAATTCCTAAGGCTCGAATAAGAAGTTGAAGATGAGTCATTTCGTATGTTCTTTACTTTCTTCTCTCAAGATAACTAAGAGTTTTTTTGTCTTTAATGGCGTTGGTTTTTTGCCACCACTCACTTTTGGAAAGAGAGATTGATTTGTAATCAATGAGAGATGTTTGTGCCTCGTCAATACCATATACAGTTTTCCAATCTTTACTCCATTCCATGAGTGCGTGAAGTTTTAATGGCGATAATTTATTTTCTATAAAAAAAGTACAAATGTCAAAATTCCCAATGATAAAAAGAGCAGAAATAATAAGAGAAAGCGGTGAAAAATTTTTGATTTCAGATTGTTCATGTTGGAGAAAATCAAGGGGATTAAAAATAAGAATAATTTTTTTAAACGTGGATTTAATTTCTTGAACTTCACAAAAAGAGATCGGTAAAAAATTTTCCTGCGTTAAAACCCACTTTCCAAGAGTTCGGACGTAGCCCAAGCTTTTTCGATTAACTAGTGGAGATGATAATTTAAAAATAGGTTTTTCAACTTTTAATCTATTTTGAATATAAAAATCATAAAGAATCTTCTCCCAAGTTTCTTCGTGGAGCCACCGATAGGAGGGTGTACTGAGATGGAAGGCAGGAAATTTTCCGACCGCTGAATATGTTGAAAGAGTTCGTTTAGGTCTTTTAATCATCGCGTTTCTATTATATCATAGGAAAACAGTTAACTAAGGAGGTTCATCATGTTTGGATCGAAAACACAGAATAGCAATACTGCAAATAATAAAAAACAACCCAATCACTATAAAGATACAAGTGTCACGATATTAACCGCAGGATGTCATTTTTCGGGTAAACTTTATTGCCGTGGGGCGAGTCGCATTGGTGGAAAAATAGAGGGCCAGATTATTTCTGAGGGACTTTTAATCATTGAAGATGGAGCGATGATCCAAGCGGATATCAAATCAGAAGAGATTATTGTTCAAGGGCAAGTCAAAGGCAGAATACAAGCGGCGAGTCGCGTTGAGTTATGTAAAACCTCACAGTTTGAAGGTGATATTGAGTCACCAACTCTTATTGTTTCTGAAGGGGCGATTTTTAATGGTCGTTCAACAATGAATCGAGCAGCGACGCTGGAC
>CAZFSQ010000442.1:0-2289 GCA_964521975.1 uncultured Oligoflexales bacterium
ACTCGATGCCCCCTTTGAAGACATTGCCACGCAGCTTCGACTCCTGAGAGACCGCCACCGATAATATGAATTTGAGATTGCATTATTTTACTAAGTTTTCTGAAACAATTTCTGCGATGTCTTTGACCATCACTTGATTCGGTAATCCTTTTGCTTTCACTCCATCACTTAGCATGGTCATGCAAAATGGGCAAGCAGTTGCCACGGTTTTTGCTCCCGTTGCCACGGCTTCTTCGGCTCGATTGATATTAATTCGAGTTCCAATTTTTTCTTCAAGCCACATCCGTCCACCACCCGCACCGCAACAAAAACCTTGTTTTTGACTTCGTTTCATTTCGATCAATTCTTGTCCTACTTCCTTTAACGCTTGGCGTGGTTCTTGATAAACTTCATTATGCCGCCCTAGATAACAAGAATCATGATACGTTGTTTTTTGATTTTTTAAATCTTCAGAGACAGCATTGAATTTTATTTTCCCCTCAGAAACTAATTTAGGAATCAGTTGCGAGTGATGAATAACCTCAGCCGGTTGAAAACCAAAATCGGGATACTCATTTTTAATCGTATTGAAACAATGTGGGCAACCCGTCACAACTTTTTTGATTTTATAACGTTTAAGTGTTTCGACATTTTCTTGAATCGCCATTTGAGCAAGATATTCATTGCCTAATCTGCGAGCCGTATCTCCATTACACTTTTCTTCTGTTCCAAGAATAGAAAAACTAATCCCAGCTGTTTTTAAAACATCGACAATAGATTTAGAAACTTTTTTATATCGCTCATCATAAGAACCTGCACAACCGACCCAAAATAAATATTCAACATCACTTTTTTCGGCCATCGTGGTGACGTTCAGTCCTTTCGCCCAATCTGCTCGCTGCGAATGTGAAAAGGCCCAAGGTGTAAAATTATTTTCTAGGTTTTTAAAAGTGTTTTGCAGTTCATCAGGAATCTCTCCGGCGGTAAGTGTCAAATAACGCCGCATGTTAATGATGGGTGGAATGTGTTCAATGTAAATGGGGCAAGCTTCCATACAAGCACCACAAGTTGTACAAGACCACAGTTCGTCCTTTGTAACCATGTCACCTGCGATATTGGGTGGATTATCAGCAGGAGCCTCTAAAGTTTTTTTCAAAATATTTCTTAGGTCATGAGCGATTTTTCTTGGATCAAGGGGTTTACCTGTAGCATAAGCAGGGCACTGCTCTTGGCAGCGACCACACTCGACACAAGCATACCCATCCATGAGTGATTTCCAAGAAAGTTCACTCATTTTTTGTACGCCGAATTTTTCCATGTTCTCATCAATTTTCATCGGAGCAATGCGACCGCGTGGTTTCAGACTGCGATAAAAAATGTTGGGCCATGCTGCGACCAAGTGAAAATGTTTTGAATAAGGAAGAAATGTTGTGAATCCAAAAAGAAAACCGATATGAGACCACCAGAATAGCGAATCGACCCAAGGATGATCTGCTATGGAAGAATGAATGAGTGGGGAAATAAAGGATGCAAAAATAAAATTTGAAAAATAGAGTGACTCTTGAGGCAATTCACCCAATTGAGATTTAATGCCAAGCGAAGTTAAAGAAGTAAACACCAAGCCAAAAATAAATCCTAACACAATCATCCCGTCTTTTTTAGCATCTTGAGGTAAAGAATCTAAACGAGGAATTTTCATGAACCGTCGGCGGTAAACAGCAAATAAAATAGCAAAGAGCACCATCGCATTACCCAAGTCTTGTGATTTTAAATAAAAATTAAATAAATCACCATGACCTAAAATATTCTGAAAATTAAAATCGGGGATTAATCCACCCAATACTGTTTCAATCGTCCCAATACTTACAATTAAAAATCCCCAAAAAATAAAGGCGTGCATAATGCCAGATTTTAAATCGCGAAACATTTTAGGCTGTAAAAAACCCAAAACGAAAACATCTTGCAGTCTTTTAACAACTTGATCTTGGCGTGGTTCTTCATCTCCTTTACCAAGATGAATACGTTGCCAAATTATTTTTAAATTTTTAGTAAATAAAAATCCGACAGCTAAAGTTAACAGCCAAAAAATAATCGTTGAAAGTATTGTCATTAAAATCTCTCCTTACGCAGGGAACGATATGCTTGATATTTCATGGTCTTCGTTTCATATTCTATACGAGCTTTAAAGGCTAAGTAATTGACTTCGATATATTCATGAATTTTTTCAAGATAGCTTTCATGATTAAGAGCGTGTTTCAAAAAGGTCATCTTCGTCGTTACTCCTAGCTCGCAATGCTCATTTATCTTAAA
>CAZFSQ010000443.1:0-2275 GCA_964521975.1 uncultured Oligoflexales bacterium
CATATTTTGAATGCCTGTGTGACGAATCTTGTTACCGCAGCAAAAAATTGTGGGCAAATTCGTTTTTTGGGAGATAGTATTTTTGTTTTTGTGGAAGATTTACCCGACGATCGTGATTCAAGTTCTGCGGATCTTTTGATTTTACTTGCAGCATTATTAGTGAACGATGTGGAGAAAGAAAATTTACATCGTCAAAAACTTTCACAAGAACCCATTCTTTACAGTGTGGCTCTTCATCATGGAGAATCTATTGTCGGTAATTTTTCTTCCGATGATTATATGGACTATACGGTGATGGGGCCGCTTGTGAATTATCTTAACCGCATTGAAGAACTGGCTCGTCATCCTCGTATTCGAGAATTGGTGGGGCCATTAGGGTTACTGATGACTCTTGATTTTTCAACGCAACTCAAATTTTTTGCTCAAACCACTCGTGCCGAATTGGATTTAAAAGAGATTGGTATTGGGGTGCGAACATTACCCAATGTAATGAAGATTAAGTATATGACATCCGTGCGAGCGAATGATCTCGTTCAAGATGAGTTAGTTGCAAAGTGGTTTAAATTAGCTGGGTAAAGGATTACGCGATGAAAATATTTTTTTTAATTTTTTCTTTGTCGTGTTTAAATTTTAAATCAGCTGATAACACTTTTAAAAATGTTTGGCAATTTCAGGGATGTCGTTCGAGTACCAGTGAATGTCGTTGGTCGTTTCAGTGTAAACCCATATTGATTGAATATGATCCTGAACTATGTGAGGAAAAATTGGAATACGAGATGGATCGTTATGCGTGTTATTGTTTAAACCAAAATTTGACCATCCCACAATTGTTCAAAAAATAATTGATATGGAATAATATCAATTCCATGCACCGTTCTCTCTTTCGTTTCACTACACACCACAATTTTTCTTTTTAGTTTCAATTCTTCATTTAGCATTAGAATGGATTTTAAGTCGGAATCTGCGATTCTCCCCGAACCTTTCACTTCAATCGCGATGTTTTTGCCGACAACAAAATCCACTTCAATTTGATTTTGAGTTCGCCAGTAACAAATTTTTTCATCACGCCGCATATATTCTTGATAGGCTTTCAATTCTAAATAAACAAGATGTTCAAGGTTTTTACCAAAATCAGGAGTTTGCGGTTCAATATGTTTTTTTCCCAATAAAAAATTAGAGACTCCCAGATCAAAAAAATAAAGTTTTTCTGTTGCCACAGCTTTTCGTTTGGGTGTGTTGATGGGAGAAATGACATCAACCAGCAACGTATCTATGAGTATTTGAACATAATCACGAACAGTTCTTGGAGAAATTCCAGCATCGTTACCAACTTTAGTATAATTTAATTGTTCAGCATTTAAGTACGCTGCAAAATCAATGAATCGAGAAAACTGTTCAATCTTACGCGATAATCCCTCAGCCTGAATTTCCTCTCTCAAATATGTTCCTACATAGGTTTTAAGTTCTTCCCAATAAATCTCCGAATTTAATATACTCGGTAGTCCGCCACGTACCATCATTTTGGATAAAAGGTCAGCTCCCGCTTCAGCAAAACAAAGCGGAAACAGTTGAAACATGAGTGCTCGACCACCAAGTAAATTGGCTGCTCCACGTTTCAACTTGCGAGCACTACTTCCTGTTAGTATAAAACGAATGTCTGGGCGATCATCTATCAGCAATTGAACTTCATCAAGAAGATGAGGTAATTTTTGTACTTCATCAATAATGATTATTTTAGTATTGGGTTTTATTTTCTGACGAAGACTTTCTGGATATCGCACAAAATCACGATAATCTTCCATAGCGAGTAAATTAAAGTATTGAGCTTCAGGAAACTCTGCCTTAATCAAGGTGCTCTTACCAACCTGTCGTGGGCCCAATAAAAAAACAGATTTATGTTTAAGCCATTTTTTAAGTTTTAAGCATCTTTTAAAATTTAACATGCTACCAAATATTTTATCATAAAAAACGTGGCAGTGTCACGGTTTTTCCAGTGAAGAATTTATGAGAGACATATATCATGCCCAACGACCGCAGGGAGTAGGCTCCGCGAGCTGGCGAGTGGATGGGCATCTTTTTCAGATTAATAATTTGTCTACTTTTTAAACCAGTGACAATTATTCATGCCAGCCAGAATTCTTGCTTTTAAAAAATTATAATGATGTTAGATAAGTAAGTAGCTATGCATATTGGTCCTAATTTTGCATTTCACATCCCTGGGTGGGGTTTTGCTATGCATTCAAAAATTAGTTTCATATTGTTAACATTTTTTTTC
>CAZFSQ010000444.1:0-1340 GCA_964521975.1 uncultured Oligoflexales bacterium
CACTGCGGATGAAATGGCTGAAATAAATGCAACAATCAAAGAAATTTTTGTTCCATAAATTAAACGTATAAACACATCTCGCCCTGCTTCATCCGTCCCCAACCAATGCTCTTTTGACCAAGGAGAAAATCGCGAAAGAATATCTTGATCGTCAGGATTTAATTGTATCCATGCACTGATCCAATCCGCTGTAAAAGCAACAAGAACAAAACCGACAATGACTGCAAGGCTAAGCATCGCCATACGATGTTCTAAGAACTGAGCAAAAATAATTTGGCTCATCGTTCTTACTTTTTCATCATGATCTTTCTTTATATTCACATCGCTCATTGATAAGAAATCCTTGGATCTAAATAAGCATATAAAATATCCGCAACTAGATTCATCAATAGCACCGCTAAACAGCTGATGATAAACGTACACATCGCCATGTTAAAATCGTTCCCAATAATAGAATCAAAAATCAATTTCCCTGCACCTTGGAACGAAAAAACTGTTTCAGTAATCAACGCTCCAGAAAATAAAAATGAAAAATTCACTGCAATCACCGTTACGACAGGAATCAATGCATTTCTTAAACCATGATGAATAATCACATCTCGCCAAGAAATTCCTTTCGATCTCGCTGTGCGAATATAATCCATTCGCATCGTTTCCATCATCGAAGATCGGGTAAACCGTACAAACTGTGCAATTGTTTGAGCCGATAAAGATAGCACTGGCAAAACTAAATATTTCATACGATCCAATGAAATTGTCCATATCCCTGCATCTGGATCAAGTCCAATCGTCTCTGAACCTCCAGCTGGTAGCCAACCCAGCATCACCGAAAATAAAATCATGAGCACTAACCCCAACCAAAATGATGGCATTGATATTCCAATGAAAGCTAGAAAGTTAATAAGGTAATCGAACCGCGTTCCTGCTCTTAGACTCGTGATAACACCCAATGGAATCGCAATTAAAACTGAAACCAATAATGAAACACCTCCCAGAATAAGAGTGTTCCACATTCTCGGCATTAAAATTTCACCGACAGGTCTCCTATAAGTTCGCGAATAGCCTAAATCCCCTTGCACAAAAGACACGAGCCATTTAGCAAATCGCTCATACACTGGCCGATCTAAACCCAATGCTTTTTTCATTTGATCTAAATTCTCCGTCGTACAATTAGGATTGGCTTGGCAAGCAATATCCAACGGATCGCCAGGCATGAGGCCCATCAAAGCATATGTCACAAAAGATAAGACGATAACCACAATCAAGGTCTGAAATAATCGTCTTAGAATATAGGAGATCATGATCTATTTATTTTCTTTCTTCGTTGCAATTTTTTCTTT
>CAZFSQ010000444.1:1350-2275 GCA_964521975.1 uncultured Oligoflexales bacterium
ATGTCACGTAAATTCCAATTCGCTGCATTGATCGTTTCTGGGAATTGGTGTCCTGTCATCGCAAAGCCTTCTAAGTTTTTAGGTGTGACACTAATATCAGTTCGCATATGCAATGGAATCACCGGCACTTCTTTTGTATATTCACTCTGAATCGTAGCCATCATTTCCTTACGCTTATTAATATCAAACTCCAAATAAACTTTATCGAGTAGATCATCCACTGTTTTATTAACCCACGCCCCCGTATTCTGTCCTGAATAACTATTTTGCTCGGTGGGAATTTCCGCTGAATGCAATGTGGATCGCGGAGGATTATCAGGGGCAGATACCCAAGCGAATAAAGCCATCGCTGGATACTTTGCCTTTCTTACTGTTTCACCAAAAAACACTCGTGCAGGTTCATTTTTAATTTTAATTTCCACACCGATTTTTTTCCATTCACTCTGCAACCATGTTTCAATTAATTCACGTGATTTATTCTGAGCGGTTGTCATGAGTTGCAACGAAAGTTTTTGCCCATTTTTCTCTCGAATTCCACCCGATCCTTTTTTCCATCCAGCTCCATCTAAAATCGTATTTGCATGAGCAATACCATCTTTCTTTTCATCATATTTTATTAATTTATCCGTATAATATGGATCAAGCTGATGCAAAAAATGAATCGCGGGTTTTTGTTTTCCATCAAATAATGCATCACTTAATTTTTTTCGATCTACGCCATACATTAATGCCTGACGAACATGAATATCTGCGAGAATAGGATTTCTCAAATTCAAATCAACATGCTCATAAACCATACTATCCACATAGAGCATGCTAAATTTTTCGCCTAATTCTTTATCTAATTTCATTCTTTTTTCAAAAGTTAATGCTTGATCAAATGCTAATCCAAGTTTGGAGATCATATCCACGGTGCCCGATAATA
>CAZFSQ010000445.1:0-2270 GCA_964521975.1 uncultured Oligoflexales bacterium
AGTAGCTGTCATCGCTGGTGGAGCGAACAATCAATTAAAAGCTGAAACACATGGTAAGAAATTAAAAGATAGAAATATTCTTTATGCTCCTGATTATGTCATTAATGCGGGTGGTCTTATCAATGTTTATCATGAATTAAAAGGTAACTATAATCCCGAAGCTGCTCGTAATCAGGCGAGTGGAATTTATCAAACATGTCTCAATATTTTTAATCTTGCGAAAGATCGCGGCATATTAACGAATGAAGCATCGGATACCATTGCACAAGAGCGTATTCGTAAGGTGCATTTGATCACACCATTACCAGCAAAATTTAGAATTTTGCATCATGAGTGAATTATCTATTGAACACGTTTGGTAACTGGCAGAACATCTGATTTTTAAATTTTTTTGAATAGCCTTGCATCCAAATTTTAAATTTTCTTGGATCAAGTTTGGGGGGTAATATTTCAGAAACATGTAGAACTCGTTGGTTTTCTAAAAATGGTTGCAACAAAAATTTTGGAGAATGTGGATTGAGACATTCTTCTCTTGTACCAAAACATGCTGAGGATATTTCAATACCTAAATCCATCAAGCCTAAAACCAAAAGAAACTTCGTTTGTTGATTCGTGATTCCAATGTCACTCCTTAAAAATTCGCTCGGACACCAAGACTCTTGCTCACTATATCTTTGATTAAATGTTTTTCTAAACCAATTATCTTCTCGAAAAATCGAATCATCATATCTAAAGTCTGAAAAAAAGTTTCTTCTTGTATCAATTCCTAGACTACTAAAATCACCCATGACAGATTTTGTTCTTCTCGAAAAATTTTCAGGAACTCTGGAAGAAAAATTAGATGAAATTTCTTTACTGCCAGAGGAGCAATCCCCTCCTCCATTACTTTTTTCAAAGTTTTTAAAAACAGTACAAGCTCCTCTTAAGTCGTCGTCTTGAGGAGTCTCAAATGAACCTGGAGAGCACATCACCGATTCCGCAGGTTGATCTGCAACACAATTTCCTGACATACGAGACCCTTGATCATAAGTATCATATAAACCAAAAGCATGGCCAAACTCATGAACAAGAACAGCGTATGTACCGAACCACGTACCGCCATTACTATCCCAGTTAATTTGAGGATTAGATTGCATATAGGTATGAGCGGCTTCTCCGCCTAAATTTTTTAAAATAACAAAAGCAGCACAATCATTCCCCCCCTCCTCGTTGCCGACAACTCGAATATCTTTAGGCACTTCTCCTGTATATTTTCCCAAGCCAGTAAACCAGGAAGCGGCTGCTTTATAAATTTCATCATCACGCTGACCTGGGTCATTGACGCAAATAGTTACTGCATTTTCTGATCTAGCATAATGAGTTAATCCAGCTTGTTCAGAAGATTCAGCCGCAATAAATTTAGATTGTGATAAATTTCTATTCGTTGGTTTACACGAAAAAATTATGAAAAATAAAAATAATAATTTTAAAAACACAAATAGCCCTCCCAAGCTCAATATTGCTTTCGGCAGATAGTTAATGTTTATAAAATTATTTTTTTTTATTGTTTATAAAAAATTAAAACTATTTATTTCGATTCTAGCAACTTAGCATAAAAATCAATTGCAGCTAATACTTGTTTTTCTGTTAAACCATATGACCAGTTAGAATTATACGGTTCTTCTTTTTTATTATCAGAAAAAATTATTTCCTTCACAAAATCTTTACAGCGTTGAATTTTTTCTTGATTTAATTTTTCAGCATCGATTTTAATAAGATTAAAAATTGTATTCTTTACCACACTAAGCTCTGTATGAGGATAGCCAAACTTTTTCTCATCAGAAAAATCATAGGTGAATTTTTTGTTTTGTATACGATTGAGCACATTCACAATTGCTCCCAATTTTCTTGTATTATAGGCGATCTCACTTTTGGCCTTATTAACCGTTTCATTTAAATCAAATTTTTCCTTATTAATTTGTGCAGGCGTTGGAGGTACATTGGTTTTGTTTGCTTCAGCAATCTTTGTGTCATAATTTTTATATTTTTCTAAACTTAAATCATATTTAATTTCTGCTTCAGAAAAATCAAAAATAATTTGCAAAATATTTAAGTAAACAAATTCTGTTTCAGAAAGAATAAATGAATTTTCATCTGAAGTCCAAACAGCTATTGTGCCATCACCACGACTTATAAGCCCAGTTCCCTCATTATAATTAATATTTTTTACATCCGAAATTTTTTCATTTTTATGCCCACAACTCATGGCTAAAAATAAACTCGTTAAAACA
>CAZFSQ010000446.1:0-2269 GCA_964521975.1 uncultured Oligoflexales bacterium
GCCAGCTCGCGGAACCTACTCACTCTGTTAGTTGGGAATGACAAATGTTTATAATTTCAATCAATAAGTGTTACAGTAACGTTGATCAAAAAAATTCTCTATAGAAAAAAATTTCTTAGCTCCTTCTTCAATCAATGTATAATTTCCAATTAATCTTGCGTCATACTCTTGCATCCCTTCCCAAACCCAGACTTCACGCCCTTGATCCAAAGCAAATCGAGCTGTGGTCATGGCTCCTGAATTTTTTCCTGCTTGAATGATGAGGGTTTCCTCTGAAAGCCCAGAAACAATACGATTGCGAATAGGAAAATCGTAAGGGTGTGGTTTATGAAACCAGAGTTTTTCAGAAATGAATAAAGCATTTTCAGATAAAAGTTTTCTAAAAACAAACTCGTTTGCTGTTGGATAAAAAGAATGAAGTCCTCCTGCAAAGACAACAATCGCGGGACAAGGTTTAATCATGGATTTAATGACACCGTAATGGGCTGCGATGTCACATCCGAGTGCTCCACCGCTCACGATTGAAAAATTTTCATGGGCGAGTTCTTTGGCTAAATCACAAGCAAGAGCTAATGCTTCGCGAGATGCTTTTCGCGAACCGATCACGGAGATTAAATCTTTTCTTAAAAGCTCAGTATTCCCTAAACAGGTTATTGCGAGAGGTGGATCAGAGATTGTTTTAAGTTGGTGGGGATAGAGGGGATCAGCCCATGTAATTATTTTTCCAAAAGAGCGTTTAATATTTTGCAGTTCAAAAAAAATTTTCTCACTTAATATTTTTTCATTTAAAGAATATTCTTTGAAAAATTTTTCTAGGTGCGAATTTATTTTCGTAATGAGATTTTCCCAATCGGATAAATTTAAATCTAAAATATTTTTTTCGAGCGTTGTCTGATTTTCTAGTTCACGCAAAATTTCAGTGTAAGCGTTCCACCTAAAAGTAAATTGGGAAATAAAATGAAAAAGATAATAATAAGTCGCCATTCTTAATTCTCCGTGAAAATAAAAATAGCGAAAAGTTTTTTAAAAGAAAAACGACAACGAGGTCATAGAAAATTAAAAAGCCAGATAAAAGCCTGTTGTAAATTCAACGGCAAATGAATTTTTTGTATGGTTTAGATAAGTATTAAACCCAGGTTCACCTGCGGATAAATCTTTACTAAGTTTAGGAGTGGGGGTTGTCGCCATGACGGGAATCATGAGTGTTGGGCCGATCAAAATTCCGATGGGACCAAAGACCATGGAAATGGGAAGTGGCAGTCTCAAAGAAATAATACTCAAACTTGAAGTAACGGTGAACTCCTCTCCTTCCATTGCTTCCGTGTCACTATTCATCAGGCTCGAAGATAATTTGGCAGTAGACATTTCAAAATCCAGACCCACCCCTAATCTAAATGCAGAGGTGGCTCCCAGCATAATATCGAAAACATATAAATCACTCCAAAACCCTAGCCCTGTCATGGATTGTTTGACAGCGTAATAGTAGGGTGTGGTGGCTTCTCCAGCAGCATCAACCGCGACGTTTGATTCCACGCGTGAAGAGCAGCTAAATTTTCCGCTGTCACTTGCACAGTATGGGCTGTAACGAAACCCCAAGGTCATGGATAGCGAAGAACCGATAGGTAACTCTAATTCTCCTCCTCCGGCAACTAAATTGGATGTGAGGGGTTTATCTTGAGTATAAAGATTGCCTGTAGCTATTTTAGTTTCACCGGGAGCAAGTTCCGTTTGTCTCAGCCTTGTATAAGTTGCTGGCGATAAAAATTGACCTGTATAGAGCAGTTTAAAATTCCGTCGCCAAGGCTTTGATCCACCAGAACCGCCACTCGAAGTGCCGTCTGACACTGCCTTCATTCCTTCCTTGAGTTTAGCTAAACTTTTCTTGTTTTCTACTTTCACAAATGTTTTTCCGGCTTCAGATTTTTGTACGACACCACAAGCAACTTTTTTATCGTTCTCGTTAAAAAAACACACATTTGCATCTTTGGTAAAACCAGCATCACTACCTGCGTTAATTAAAACCAGTTTTTTCTTTTTATTGATTTTAGAAATTTCTGCACTGAAACTAAATGTACCCACTAAAAACACCAAGAATAAAAATAACCACTTCATTTGTCCATCTCCTCACTCATACTAATTCAACTTAATCAATGTCGATCTAAGATCCCAACTCTCAATCACCCAATCTGAAATATTGTAGTTACTTCCTAATTGAACTTGAGAATTAACTAAACCGATCAGTGCGACATGAGTACCTTTGGGGAAACCA
>CAZFSQ010000447.1:0-2262 GCA_964521975.1 uncultured Oligoflexales bacterium
ATGTGACAATATCATCAACAGAAAAATTTTCTTGAAAAAGTTTTTGGGCAATCTTCTTAAAAAGCAATTCGGTCTGTGCGTCGGAAATATGAGATTCTAAATCTTCTGCATTCAAATTGGACTGCACTAAATCATCCAACTCTTTTTTCTGCCAATTAGGATCATCGGGAACATTTCCTAACTGTACTTCCATACGACGTAATTCCGTAATCGCGATATGTGCCCAATCGGGACACTGAGTGTTTTTCATCATCTTAATCTTCCTTCTTTTTTAAACCTCGTAACGAGAAGGATAAAACCTTTTTTCGTATGCGAATAGTTAAAGGAGTTACTTCAATCCACTCATCATCATTGATCCACTCAATACAACGCTCTAAAAACATTTCTCGTGTACCTTGTAACTGAGTTATACCATCCGAACTAGTTGTGCGAATGTTGGTAAGTTTTTTTGCTTTTGTTGGATTGACATTGAGATCATTATCGCGAGAATGTTCCCCAATAATCATCCCCTCATAAACATCAACCCCTTCGTTGACAAATAAGACACCTCGCTCTTGGATAGATTCCAAAGCATAAGCTGTCGTCCGACCAGCTCGATCAGCAACAAGGCTGCCATTAACGCGATGAGAAATCTCTCCCAAAAATGGTTTATAGCCAAGCATTTCAGAACTCATAATCCCCATACCACGTGTCAATGTTTTGAATAAAGAATTCGTTCCCAATAATCCACGGGTAGAAATTTCAAAAGCTAATTTAACTCGTTTTGTTTCGGCTTCATTTTCAATGGCTTCGTAACTTAATAAAACTGCTTTCCGTTGTTGAAACATATTGGTCACTTCACCCGCATATGTCTCTGGTAATTCTAAAATTAATTTTTCAAAAGGTTCTAATTTTTGACCCTGTTCATCTTTTTTGAGTAATACAACAGGCCGACCCACCATAAATTCTAAACCTTCACGCCGAAGTTTTTCGATGATAATAGAAAATTGTAATTCTCCACGACCATGTAAATAAAGTTGGTCGGAATAATCACCATCTTCCAATCGCAAAGCTACATTATTGCGAACTTCTTTTTGCAAGCGTTCTTTTAATTCACGCAATTGAATGGCTTTTCCATCCGAACCAGAATTGGGAGACGAGTTGATCGAAAAAATCATTTTCATCGTGGGGTCTTCCACTTTAATTCTTGGCATCGGTGTCACACCTTCTGAACCTAGCGTGTCACCAATCACCACCGCATCACATCCCGCAATTAAACAAATGTCCCCTGCTCCTACATTTTGTGTCTCAACCTGTTTCATGCCTTCATAGGATAACAATTTTGTAATATAAAATTTTTCTGTTATTGGTTTTCCCGAAGCATTCACTCCGTAACGAGTGATCGTTTCATTCGCCTTTACTTCCCCCGAACGAATTTTACCAAGAGCCATTGTACCAAGATAATCCGAATAAAAAATGTTCGACACTAACATGGAAAATTCTTTTTGCTGTAAAATTTTTGGTGGTGGAAATTTCAAAATTTCTTGAAACAAGGGGGCAAGTGTCCCGCCTTTTTTTTCACCGGAAAGAATGGCAGGGATTTCATCTAATTCACCCGTACACCAACCAGCACGAGCACAAGCATAAATAATTGGAAAATCCATCTGTTCATCGCTGGCATTCAACTCAACAAACAAATCGAAAACTTTATCAACACACAAAGAAATATTTTGGTTGTTTCTCACTTCGGGGCGATCCACTTTATTGATACACAGCATAATTTTAAGCTTAGCTTCAATTGCTTTTTGCAAAACAAATCGCGTTTGCGGTAAAGGCCCTTCCGCAGCGTCTACTAATAAGATAGCTCCATCCGCCATATTCATAATGCGTTCCACTTCACCACCAAAATCAGCGTGACCTGGTGTGTCAATGATATTGACCTTCGTATCCCCTAATTTGAGTGAAGCATTCTTCGCAAAAATCGTAATCCCGCGTTCACGTTCTTGATCGTCAGAATCCATGACACGTTCTTGAATATTTTCATGCGATTGAAATGTGCCCGCCTGCTTTAATAAAAAATCGACGAGAGTTGTTTTTCCGTGATCGACGTGAGCAATAATGCAAATGTTTCGGATGTTCATGCTGCTAGTTTTTCTTTCAATAAGTTTTTCCAAATATAATAAACCGGAATTCCCGACAAAACGATAATCAAACCAGGCCAAGTATAAATTGGTTTTACAATAAGCGAATCAAACATAATGAGCGAACATAAAATAATATAAA
>CAZFSQ010000448.1:0-2235 GCA_964521975.1 uncultured Oligoflexales bacterium
ACTGCCTGCGGCAATCATAAAAAGTTTTTTATGATCATTTTCAGGGAAAAAACAAAACCTTCCAATTGGGCCGCGAGCTTTAAGGATCATGTTTTCTGTAACGTCATGACATAACCATCGACTGACAATTCCTCCAGGAACTTCTTTAACAGTGAAAGCAACTTCATCTTTTTCGCAGGGTGAAGATGACAAAGTGTAAGATCGCACGAGCGGCTTTTCTTTTAAATCATCAAAACGAAAGGTAAGCTATTGGCCTGCTTGATAATCAAAGGCTCGTGAGTTTTCTTCTGCGTTCACGAGAAAAAAAGTTTTTGTATCGTGAGTTTCTTCGATAACTCGCGTCACACGCAAGGGCATCCACCCACGTTTAATTCTAAAAGAGGTTGGATTTGGCTGATTCATATTCAGAGACCATTTGCTGAACAATTTCTTTGACGGATAAAATTGAGTGAATAAGACCGACATTTTGTCCGACCTCAAGTTCACCTTCTGCGATATCACCCTCTAACATTCCTTTTTTTGCTCGACCTTTGCCTAAAATGTTTTTGAGTTCATCGGTTGTTGCACATTTTTCTTCTGCGGCGTGAATCGTTTCAAAAAATTTATTTTTTAATAAACGCACGGGAACCAATTTTTTCATACATAAAAATGTATCTTGTGATTTAGCATGTATGATCGAGGTTTTAAAATTTTCATGAGCACTTGATTCAAGCGAAGCAGCAAAACGTGTTCCGATTTGAACGCCGTGAGCACCCAAAGAAAATGCTGCGAGCATACCACGCCCATCAGCGATGCCGCCTGCGGCGATCACGGGGATCGAAACAGCATCGACAACTTGGGGTATGAGCACCATCGTTGTAATTTCATCGCGACCATTATGCCCTCCGGCTTCAAAACCTTCGGCAACAATAGCATCACAACCTGACGTTTCACATTTTTGGGCTAATTCAGGAGTGGTAGCAACATGCACAACAATGCAACCTTGATCTTTTAAGTAAGACGTAAAAAGTTTAGGGCTGCCAGCCGAAGTAAAAAATATTTTAATGCCGTGTTTTAATGCCGTGTCGATTTGCTCTTTAGCTTTATCATAGAGAAGTGGAATGTTGATACCAAAGGGTTTCGATGTTAGAGATTTTGCTTTAAGAATATGCTGCTCAAGTAAATCAGGTTTCATGGAACCTGCACCGAGTAATCCTAAAATTCCGGCATTAGCAGAAGCCGCAGCAAGTTTGGCTCCAGATACATAAACCATTCCTGCTTGGATCATGGGGTATTGAATGTTAAATAGCTGAGTTATTGTTTTCTTCACGTTAAGAAAAAAAATAGCAGATATGTTACGGAACTACAATATTCCAAGTTCCATCATCACTATAATTGGAAATAAAATCCCATTTCGACAGAAATAAATCCACGTTCGATGTATTTACCGAGGAGTCGATTTCTGTGATATTTGGAATTTTTATGTTTTTGAAAATTCCTGGTTCCGCAGTGATGAGGTCGATAGAAATAAGGCTGCTTGAATTTTTTGTTAAAGCGTAAATAATCGGATCAGAAAAATGATTGCCATATTTTTCTAGTTTTTTCTTAAAATTATTTTTTTGATCATGAAATAGGAGAGTTTTCATAGATAGGGTGTCGATTTGCGTCAGATCAACCTCACTAGAGAATATGATTCCGAGTTTGAGTTGTGGATGGATTCCTGTGCCTTGCAGTTCTTGGGTAATGCGTTCTATTTTTTGTGTACAATCTCCACAATCTTTTTGCCATGGAATTAACAGTAGCGATTGCGTGGATGATTCATGAAAAATAGAGCAGAGAGAGATTTTATTTTCTTTAATATCTGAAACATCAAAACTAGGATCGCTGCCTTTAGAAAAATAAGCAGCACATCCTTGATCTAAAGTAATGCTTACTTCTTCTTTATTAGGGAGAGCATCGTCACTATGCGTGTTACTCTTTTTTTTCACAGTGGCTCGATAATCTTGCTCTGCTATTTCGGAACAAGATGTAATCAATAGAGCGAATAAGATCAAAACATATTTCATAAATTAATTTCCTTTATTCTTTGTGATGCTAAATTGCATTGTTTTAATTTCTCCACCAATATCTATACGAACAAAAATTGTATCTTTTTCGGCTAATTTGAGAGGGGAATAAGACTTGTAAATGAGATCAATTCCATTTTTTAAGTCCGTGGTTACGGGTAGGGCCACCATATAACTTTTAGGATTTTCA
>CAZFSQ010000449.1:0-2234 GCA_964521975.1 uncultured Oligoflexales bacterium
TTCACCCGTGGATGCCATCTCCACTCCCAGAACAGGATCAACACCACTTAAACGACTAAAACTAAACATGGGTGCTTTCACACCAACATGTGGAAGATCATCTTCATGGGGGAATGCTCGACCACTCACATTTTTTTGAATCATGACTTCGGTTGAAAGTTTAGCTAAATTCATTCCCACTACTTTCGACACAA
This sequence comes from uncultured Oligoflexales bacterium, assembly GCA_964521975.1. Taxonomy (GTDB): domain Bacteria; phylum Bdellovibrionota_B; class Oligoflexia; order Oligoflexales; family CAZFSQ01; genus CAZFSQ01. Next base: position 195 of record CAZFSQ010000449.1, read on the forward strand.
AAGGAAAAGACCTAGCTGCACGCACATTACATTCAATCACTTTAATTAAATTTGATTTCGCTAAAAACTGCATATTAAACGGACCATTTAATTTTAATGCTTTGGCAATGGCCTTTCCCGCGTTATTAACTTTTCTCACTGTCTCAACATAAAGTTTTTGCCCAGGTATCGCCATCGCTGCATCCCCAGAATGTACCCCTGCATTTTCAATATGCTCACTCACATAAGCACACAGTATTTCACCGCTCTTAGCAACTCCATCCAATTCAATCTCCCTCGCTCCTTCAATATATTCTGAAATGACGACTGGATATTCTTTGGAAACTTCTTTGGCGAGTTGCAAACATTTTTCTAAACTCTCACGATGAGGAGCAACCCGCATTGCAGCTCCAGAGAGCACATAACTTGGGCGAATTAAAACTGGGAATCCCACATGATCGACAAAAGCATCAATTTCTTTTTGTGTAGCTGCTTTGATCCAACGTGGCTGTGAAATTTTAAGATCGTCTAAGATTTCTGAAAAACGGCTACGATTCTCTGCTCGATCTATCGTATCAGGATGATGCCCTAATAATTTTAATCCTGCCTCTGATAATGACAATGCCAATTTATTAGGTAATTGCCCTCCCATCGAAGCAATTACACCATTCGGTTTTTCATAATCGGCAATATCTAAAATTCTCTCTAACGATAATTCATCAAAATAAAGATGATCGGAATTATTATAATCCGTGGAGACAGTTTCAGGGTTACAGTTAATCACAATACTTCCCCAATTGTTTTCTCTCAACGTCTCGGAGCAGCTCACCGCACACCAATCAAACTCAACACTTGTACCAATGCGATAAGTACCACTACCTAAAACAATTGCTTTCATAGGACTCGCTAAATTTTCCATCGGATCGTGAAAAAGCCCCCAATAGGAAAGATAAAGATAATTGGAGGGAGAAGGGTATTCTCCGGCCGTCGTATCAATTTTTTTAATTACAGGAAGCACGCCCAATTTTTTGCGATACTCACGAAATTTGAGCGAAAGATTTTTTAATTCGCGAAAAGATTTTTTTTGATTTGATTTTTTATTAGAAAGAAAAATAATTTGTTCATCACCAAATCCATAACGCTTCCATCGTAAAATGTTTTCTTTCGACGTATTTTCTAAGTCAGAACAATTTTCAATCTCACGCTCAACCTGAGCAATCTCTTTTAATTGATTTAGAAACCATTTATCTACTTTCGTAATATCGAAAATTTTATGTATTGAATCATTACGACGCAGAGCCTCCATAATCCAAAAAATTCTTTGATCGGTGGGCTGATTTAAATTTTGCTCAAGATTTTCATTGAGGTCAGAGGAAACTAGATAAGATAAACCTTCATCTATCTCTGTTACCATACGCACAGCTTTTTGCAATGCCTCTGGAAAACTGCGTCCAATCCCCATAACCTCACCCACAGATTTCATGGTAGAACCCAATTGTCGCGAAGCTCCTTGAAACTTGGTCAAATCCCATCTCGGAAATTTAACGGTAACATAATCGAGAGCAGGTTCAAAAAATGCAAAAGTAATTCCAGTCACGGGATTTTTTAATTCGAGTAAGTCATAACCTAAGACAACTTTCGCTGCGATGTAGGCAATGGGATATCCCGATGCTTTACTGGCTAATGCTGAAGATCGAGAGAGGCGTGCATTTACTTCAATCACATAAAATTCATGGCTTTCCGTGCTAAGAGCAAACTGTGCATTACATTCACCCACAATTCCCAAGGCATTCACGATACCAATCGAAGCATTTCTCAGCATTTGATAATCTTCATCGGATAAAGATTGTGACGGACAAACAACAATGGAATCACCTGTGTGAATACCGAGAGGATCAAAATTTTCCATGTTACAAATCGTGATTGTATTTCCTTCCCCATCACGCATCACTTCATATTCAATTTCTTTCCAACCTTTAAGCGATTTTTCAATTAACACTTGGGGTGAATAGGCAAAAGCCCCATCGCACAGAATTATTAATTCGTTTTCATTCGCAGCGA
>CAZFSQ010000450.1:0-2234 GCA_964521975.1 uncultured Oligoflexales bacterium
TTTAATCCGCGCTGGAATTGGTTTTACAGCCTGTTTGATTTTTAGTTTTTTCATAAAATAAATTCCAAGCGTCATACATCAAAGCAGAAGCAGCAAACGATGGTTTTTCAGAATATTTTTTCTCAAATGACCTCACAAATTTTTTGTTACTTGAATTATCTAAATCTTTCAGCCAAGGCAAGGTCATGTATACTTGCAAAGCTGGATATTTTTGAAACAATCCTCCATAAATTTCTTTAGCACCCAGACCATCACCTCCTATGAAAATTAAATTTTTATTTTCTAAGTATAAAGTTTCAATCATGCCGAGAGCACGGGAGGCAAAATCAAAAATCATAACGATATCTATTTTTTGATCGTGGATAATTTTACTAAGGTTTTTCTGTTCAAGATGAGAACTGCTATATTTAAAAATATCCGCTTTATTTTCCAAAAGTGACGCCATTCCAGATGTTAATTCATTGGAATAATTTTCATCGACATTTTGCAGGATAAGAATTTTTTTGTTTTTAAATTTTTCATGATAAAAATTTTTGATGGCGATGACTTGTTGATTATCCGTTGAACTTACGCAAGCAAAATACTTAGGACAATCTGAGCAAAGAGCGTTATTGTAAGCAAATCAACTGACGATAAGTGCATCACTATTCTTGATTGACTCTAAAGCGATACGTGCGTGTTTTGATTTTGTAAAACCAATAAATACCTTCATCCCTTTTTCAATATTTTGTTTTAATAAATCCGGGATATTTTGTGGATTGATACCATAATCTATGACTTCATAGGAAAAATAATTTTTTATTTCAGGGTGATTCGCAAAAAATAAATCCACAGATTTTAGCATACTTTGATCGGGCAAATTATCATTGATGGAGCCGCCGGAAAAAGAACCAATAACACCAATTTTCATTTTTGGAGTTGCGTAAAGAACGTTTTTACTCAAAATAAAAAATAAAATGACAGAAAAATATTTCATTAATTTTTCCTCACAACTAAATATCCACGACTGTCAGCATCATCTGTAAATGACATTGAAATAATGAGATCAATAAGCGATACCCAATACCATCCTGTTTTATGAGCAGCTACATCCATAATAAGAATAGAATCCGTTTCAGCGTCATGTGCCCCAATAGGAGAGAAATGCCCTCCAATAGATTTACCAAAATAGCGACCGTAGAAATTAGCAATGATAAAAGAATTTCCATCTTGGAAAGCATCCTCAAGGTGATTTCGCAAATCTGAACACCAATTTTTTTGGTTGGCATAAAATGCTTGAACATCAACTTGATAAGTTTTCAAAATTAATTCGAGTTGTTTGAGAGACAATCCAGGATTGTGAGGAACAAAAATTGGTGTTTCGGTCAGATGATACCCGCAAATTTCTTTCATGGTTTTAATTTGGTCCGTTTCAGAATTAAGCAATGATAATTGAGTTAGTAGTGGATAGCCTGATTCAGAAAAAGATAGATGTGAATTTTTTAGCACAGAATTTTTACAGTGATTTTTAATTTGATTATTTTTAGTGATCGCATTTAAAACAATACACGCGGAAGCAATTCCACAAAAATATGGATTAATTTGCGGTTGAAAGTTTTGGGCAAGTTGTAAAAAAGATGGATTCGCGAATGTTTGATACAAAGAATTTTTCTTCGCCTCATCTTCCCAGTCGATAACAATTTTTTTGTGAAGTGGTTGCATCATGGACTAGCCTCCTCTGCTAGGAGTAAAAATAGTGCAACATGAGTGCCAAAAGATTGATTTGTAAGTCGCTGTAATTTTAGCGTTAAAATTTGATTTTTTTTATAAATTAAACTTTGGTGGCTAAGTTTTGTTCCAGTGGTTAATTATTATACCGGTAGTAATTTAATTTCAGGTGATGTCGTTAAAATAAATTTTTTAATTAGATGGTCAGGGTAAATTCTCTTTACAGCCTGGTAATAGTAATAAAGCTGTTTTTCATAACCTTGAGTTTGGGTTCCTGTTTTATAATCCACAACCCAAACCTCTCCCGTATTTCGCAAAGAAACTAAATCAATGGTCCCTGTAATCAAGTAACCCAATTTTTTATCTTGAAAAGCAAAAGGGATTTCGGGCCAGTTTTTTTTGGCATCTCGTGATAGTGAATGAAAAAGGGTGTTGGTCTGACAAATGGTCCACATATTTTCTATTTCATTCATTAAATGAATTTGTGCAGCGTTAGCTAAAAAACGAAACTCGGAAAAAGATTGGCA
>CAZFSQ010000451.1:0-2234 GCA_964521975.1 uncultured Oligoflexales bacterium
GATAGAATGGATTAAAAGTTAAATCAAAATATCTTGGTTTTAATAATTAATAAATAAAACTAGAATCCGTAAACCGATTATGATCCAAATAAAGTGAAACGACGTTGGGAAATTTTTTGATAAAATTTGTGTCACTCAATTTACTATTGGTAATAAATAAATTTTTTACATATGTAAATTTTTCTTCACAACCTTTAAATTCTGTAAAATCAGATTCGTTAATATTAATTTCGGATAAATTTCTAATCTTAGATAAAACACAAAGATCAAAATTTAATTTTATTTGGCTGAACGAAATTTTCTCTAAAGAGCTATGATTTTCAATGTTTTTAAAATTTAAAACATTCGACTCTTTAATATAAATTCTCTGTAAATTTTTAAATGCATCGAGATGCGAAAAATCAAAATCCTGATAATTTGTGATCTTATATATTTCTCCTGTGATAGCTGCATTCGCATAATCATCACATGAACTATATTTTGAATAGTCTAAGAATTTTTGAAAGTTTTTATTTTGATTTTCATCTTGCAATTTCGATTCACATATTTTTTTAGCATCATCAAAATCTTCTTTTAAAAAGTAATTTGAAAAGGGAGCACGGGAGCATGAAGTAAAAAAAAGAAATAGGCAGCTAATATACTTTTTCATAGGTGTTTTCTCCAAAAAATTAAGCAAGCTTGTTTTTAAATAGTTTAAAATGATTGCATCTAGTTCTAAATAGGTAAAAACTGCTTAAATTTTTAAAGTTATTCAAGTAAAATCATAAAAGCATGGAAACTGACGAATTAGACACTAAAATTTCTATAGATACCAAATCCACCGCCAAGCTTGGCCTCGAAGAAATTGTTCATCTATGTAATAAAATTGGCTTGGAATATGCTCTCGCTCGCCGTGACGCCGAAAAATTAGAGCTGTTAAAACCATCTGTAAAAGCCAGAATATCTATGCGTCTTGATAACGGAGAAATTTCTGAAACTAAATTACGCCGTTTTACGGAAGTCGATGAGGAGTATCTTACTTTTATTCATGAACTCACCGAAGCACGAGCTAAGAGTGAAAAACTACGAATTCGCTATGAATCTTATAAAAACCTTTTTGAAGCCAAAAGAAGTTTGTTAAGCTATCAAAAAGCGGAGATGAAATTAATATGACGGATCAAGAACAAATGACCTATGACCTTATCATTGCGGGTGGTGGTTCAGCGGGTGTGATTTGTGCTCAAAGACTTCATGGCCTACACCCTGAAAAGAAAATTGCTATTTTAGAAAAAGCTCCCCACTTAGGTGGCAGAATCGGTTTCTCTTCTATCTCTAAAGACCTTTTTGATTTTTGGAATCAAAACCTACGTCTTGATCCAGAAAGTTCTGATCTCTCCGAATTTATAAAAAACTCTCCTCGCACCGTCTCAATTATCTCAGGCTCTAACGAAACTCAACTTGCATGGGAAGATCTCCTCTCAAAAAAAGGGGCAAAGGCTCTTGGGGGAATGCCTGCTAATAAAGAATGGCCTGAGATTGAAAATTTTTTATTGAGTCCATCTCCATCTGAAGAAGTTGAATCTAAAACGTTTCAGGAAAAATATGGTCTCGATCGAAAAGGAGCTTCAGCTTCGGTTATTAATCAAATTATGCCCTTAGCTGGGGTATGTGATTTTTTTGACTTGGCAGCAGAAGATCTTAAACAAAAGTTTCTAAATTTAAAAAGTGAATCCGCTGTATTCGGAAAGTGGGATCACCTTTTTAGCTCCATTGAACAGAAAATAATGAATTATGAAAACTTTGATTTATTTTTGAACTCGGAAATTTTTTCTGCATGTTTTAAAGACAACATCTGGACTCTTAAAACAAAAAATGGAATTTATCAATCTCGTTGTCTTATTGTCGCTCAACCCCCTTGGGATGTATATAAATGGATGCCAAGAGATTTAATTCCGAAACCGTTACAAAATGTTGTGATGAAAACAAAGCCGATTAGTAGCCTTGTGCTCTCTTATCAGGTAAAAAATAAAAACCAAATATCTAAAGAGCGTGCTCCCAAAGAATTACCTGATGCGTTTTTTATTCCCTCAGAAAATACATGGGCTTTTTTACACGCAAATAATTTAATCGAGTTTCATATTATTTTTGATTATGAATCCTCTCTTGAAAATCCAACCGTGGTTAAATTTTTCAAAAAGCTTCGTCGAGCCAAGCAAAAATTGGAACATTTATATTCTGATTTAATTTTTGAGCAT
>CAZFSQ010000452.1:0-2231 GCA_964521975.1 uncultured Oligoflexales bacterium
TTCAAGATCAAAGTGAAGATGCTCTTAGTTTTGGCAGACAATTAGGTAAAACATATTATCTGGGTTTGGATGATCAAGGAACTTCTTCTGTTAATTATGGTGTCACTGGTGTACCTGAAACATTTATCATAGATAAAGAGGGCAAGGTGATGGATAAAGAAGTGGGACCGATTGATCTTGAAAAAATAAATCAGTTGCTTAACGAACAAACGAAATCTTGATGATGGCAACGGAAGCAATACATTGGGAAGAAATTAAACCTTGTTGTCGAGAAACAATGAAACTCCATGCGGATTTTAATGCGATGATGGTTTGCCCAACGTGTAAAAAAATGATCAAGTGTTTTAGTGATGATAAAGCATTTCATAATTATTTAAAATTTTGTAAAACGCGACACAAAGAAATTACGACTCATCAGAGTGGAAACAATTGTGTGATCATTTTTCGTGCCGCGTTGTTGTAATCCTTTTCGTCTTAGTCACGGTATCGAATTAAAATATTATTGCATTGTATTTTAGCTGTGTCTTGATACTCAAATTTCGTTTTCTGCAACTCATGGGACAAATCTTTTAAATCATACGAAGTAATCCCATAGCGAGAAATTGCCAACAGTCGATCATCGACAAAATAAAGTCGGTTGATGTCGTAGGAACGCGAAGCAGAACTCCACCAATGGTATTGATCGGTGTTTTTACAAGATGGGTCCATCATGTCATGGTGAGAGATGCGACCAAGTTCATTGAGTTTATCATTCGCAGCATCGTAGATAACGGCTCCAGAGAAAGTTAAATTTTCGGCATATTCCCAACCAGTATCAGATTCTTTTCCGGTTTTTTCAACAACGGGTAGAGCGAAAATATCTGTCTCAGGAACTTGCATAAACGCATGATGATCTCCAGTGACATCGGAATAGCTTCCACGTTGGCCGTGAATTTTTACATCTAAACGCTCAAGTTGAATGGGGTCTGAAATATCGAATAAAGAAACTTGTAATCCTTGAAACCAAGCAAAATCTCCCATATCTTGAGCATCATATCCAACACCTAACATTCGCTCATCGGAGAGTGGATGCATATACATCGAGAACCCAGGAATTTTTAATTCATCTTGGATAAAAGGCTTTCTTAAATCTGATAAATCAATTGCAAAAAGTGGATCTGTTTTTTTAAAAGTAACGATATAAGCCATGTTTTTTAAGTAACGCACCGAACGAATATCCTCTGTAAAACCAAAATCAAAAATTCCCCCGACATTTTTTAGTTCGCCTTCGATATCTTCAAGAACCCACAAATGATTATAGTTATAAAAATGTTCTGGGTCCGTTTGGGCAATAGCTTTTCCCATACTGGTTGTTGCAATGGTAAGAATATTTTCATTCGGAAAATCTTTAAGTGCCCAAAGATCTTTAATGTGACCCCTCACTTGACCAATAGCTTTTAAATCAAGATCACCTGTTTCAGATTCAATTTTAATTTTTGTGAGAATGGTGACATCGGTTTCTTGATAGGAGTAATTGTTGGTAGCAATAGACCACGGATTCCAATGTGCTCTTTGTTTAATAAGATAAATATTTTCCTGAGACATATATACTTTATCTGCTCCGCCCATGAGTCCAATAATTTCTTTATTTTTAAAATTGGTTGTGTCGATGCTAAAAACTTTCGTAAGGCTGAAATCTAAATCGCTCATGGGTGGTTCAACGATTTGTGAACATGGCATATCTAAATGGAAAACAGTTTCAGGAAAAATTTGATCTTTTTTTACGATGACGATAAGTCGTTGATTGACTAATCGCGAGTCAATATAAGATCCTGCAAGTTGCTCTGAATCCGACTTAACAAATTTTTTACTCTCATTTTCACTATATTTAATAATATTGGTGACAGAGTTTCTGTCATTATATTTCCAATAGAGAACAAAAAGATGGTTTTCCTCTGTAAATAGTCGAGGATTGTTTGCATCGCTCGGTAATAAAAGTCGATCTACTTGTTTTAAGCTTATGCGATCAAGAATAATAATTTCATTTCCCTCTACATTGAAAATATAATTTTTGCCGATTTTAACATGGTCACTTTCATCGACATCTTTTTCTTGGATGTTGGTGAAGGATTCTGATGGCATGGCTTCTACAGCTACGCTGTTTACTGGCGCAGTGTCATACATAATTTCGGGAACTTGATTATTGTACTGAGTTCTATCATACTCATCTCTCAACTCATCCTTTTCTTTTT
>CAZFSQ010000453.1:0-2228 GCA_964521975.1 uncultured Oligoflexales bacterium
CAAATTGTTTCGGTCGTCTCTTTGGTCAAACTCCCATCGGAGCTATAAACAATATGAGAGGGGGTTTGGCTCGTATTGGGAAATAATAATGAACTGCCCCCACTTTCTTTGGGATTCAAAATATTTTCAGAATAGATCATTCCCAATTCTAAACTTTGCGATTCGGATGAAGTATTTTTAGCCGATATTTCAAATTTTAGTGCATAAGCGTTATCAAAATAAAAAGCATGTTCAATGAACCAATATTGATACTGTTTGCTAAAAATTATTTTATTATTTTCCCGTCGAGCAGAATAAGGTTCACTCGGAATGGGTGTGTCATTATTAATTTTAAGTTGTGCTAATGAAACGCTAGGAATTATTTTGAGTGAGTTAGGAGCTAAATTAATCATCTCATTTTTATTTTGATGCGAACTAAAATATTTTTTTAGAAAAACAGATTGAATCGAACCAGTTGATTGATCGAATTGAATATTTAAAAAATCGTTCTCTAAAATTAATTGTTCAGGGGGAAGTAAATTGATCGCGGGAGTTGATGAAGGTTTTACTTCTGTAAGAGTATTTTTTTCTTGTGAGTCACCTTTTTTTTCCTGTGCTTTTTCAGGGTTTTCATTTTGAGTTACAGGAGTTCCTCCTGATTGCGTTCCATATTTTTTAGTAAGGTATTCATTGTAAGCCAAAAAAAACATGATGCAGAGAGCGATGCCGAAAAGTGTTTTGGAATTCATGTTTGGTTGTTGATTAGGATTTTGATAAGGGGTTGTCACGGAAGGTCTTCTCCACCAGCGAATAATTGATTGCAACGGCATAGACGATGTGATGAACGATAAATTGCTTTCAGCACATGGTATTTTTCAAGACTCATTTTCATATATTCAGAACAACTTGGATAAAAACGACACTCGACAGGCAACCAACGAGAAATTTTTTTCTGATAAAGAAGGATAAAATATATTAAATAATTTTTAACTAACTTTATAACCATTTAACTCTTTAATATCTAACACCGAAAGAAAATCATTTTTTAACTTTTCTCGGTTGGATGAAAGGGCATTCTTTCTCATGATCACAACGATTTCACGCTGTAATTTTTCTCTGAGATGTATGGGAATATTTCTAAAAATATCTCGCAATAATCTTCTCAAGTAATTTCTTTTGTTGGCTTTGGGTGACACTTTTTTAGATACAATACACCCAAGCTTTGTTGCACACTGATACTTTGAAATAAACACCACTAAAGTTGGACGCAACTTTTTGTCGGCATTTTCAAAAACATGTTCAAAATTTTTTGAACCCTTTAAAACTTGTCCCTTAGGAAAGCGAAAGTTCATTCAAAATTATTTTGAATATGCAGTCACAGCAATTCGGCGGCGGCCCTTAGAACGTCTAAGACTGAGCACCCGTCTTCCGCCTGGGGTGGTCATTCTTTCTCTGAAACCATGAGTTCTAAGTCTTCTTAATTTATGAGGTTGAAATGTTCTTTTCACTGTATTTTCCTCTCTTTCTGAACTGAAAAAAGCTAGCAAAATCTTTTAAATCTAGCAAGTTAGAAAAAAAAACGCATAATAATTCATTAAAACATTTAAATTTTTATTAAAATTTTATATAATATATAAAATGTTTAAAAAATTTATATATATTTTAATAATTTTAAAGATTGTTGTGCAATCCTTAAAAATCTACGCGGGTGATCTCACGCAGATCAAAACTGATCAATTACAATACCAAAAAGAAAATAAAAGAATAGTGGCAATTCTACCTTGCGGTGTTCAGGACTATGGAATTGCTATTCAACGGCATGATTTTGCTCCTACAGAAATCTCTGTCTTTATTAAATGGCCTGATATTATTTGTTCAAGCTTACCGGAGCCAACTGAAATTCTATTGTCCGATTTTTTAATCGGTGAGGATGAAAAAATCGAATTGAAAGATTTTGATTTATCTCGCGAAGAATTTGTGATGATCAAACCGAATGAAATTTTAATTCATGAATCAACTTTTGGTACATTGGATCGTTTTCAAGTTCTTTATGAGAGTCAATGTGGTGAGTCTTTGGGGGTACTTATTTTTTCAGAAAATGGCAAAATTTCTTCACCCAAAATTTTAGAAAAAAAAGTGAAGGGCAATGATGATTGCAATTTTCAAATGAAAATTGAAAACATTTCTTTTAAACATGTCCTTACTCAGAAATTAATTTTAGAACCTAAGAAAAAAAATGAGTTAGAATT
>CAZFSQ010000454.1:0-2226 GCA_964521975.1 uncultured Oligoflexales bacterium
AATTGAAGTGGTGACACTTTAATCGTTATGTTGCCAATTAATCAAGAAACCAATGTAGTTCAGATCAAAAATTTTCTCACAAAAAATTTATCTTCTTTTATTCCTGATATTGAAATTGCTTATAAAGCAGAATTAATTTCTGAAATAAATCAATTAAAAGAAGAAAAAAACGCAATCATTTTAGGGCATAATTATATGGAAGCCGCTCTTTATCACACTGTTTCAGATTTTCGTGGTGATTCATTGGAATTATCTCGCAAAGCTGCGGAAACTCATGCTGATGTGATTGTATTTTGCGGCGTAAAATTTATGGCGGAGACAGCAAAAATTTTAAGCCCACTTAAAAAAGTTTTATTACCCTCACTTAAAGCGGGTTGTTCTTTAGCTGCCAGTATTACTGTTCATGATGTCCGTGAATTGAAAAAAAAATATCCTGGTGCTCCCGTTGTTACCTACGTCAATACATATGCAGATGTCAAAGCTGAGACGGATATTTGCGTCACTTCATCCAATGCCGCTCGTGTTGTAGCATCACTCATAGAAGATACAATTATTTTTTTGCCAGATGAATATTTAGCGAGAAATGTTGCGAAGGAGACAGGTAAGAATATTATTTTTTATGAGCAAAAGAAGTTAGAAAAAAATTCACTTATCTCATGGCATGGAAAATGTGAGGTTCACGAAAAATTTTCTGTTGATGATATTGCAATGGTCCGTAAACAATTTCCCGATGTTTTGGTACTTGCACACCCTGAATGTTCTCCAGAGGTTGTTTCAGCCGCAGATTTTTCAGGAAGCACATCACGCATGATTGATTATGTGGCAAAATCAAATGCCCCGCGTTTTCTATTACTCACGGAATGTGCCATGGGAGACAACATTGTTGCCTCATTCCCCGATAAAGAATTAATACGTTTATGCAACATCCGCTGCCCTCATATGGCTCAAATTACTTTAGAAGACACCCGCAATGCATTGAAGTTAGGCCAATACGAAATTGACGTAGAACCCACGGTCGCAGAGAAGGCTCGGAAGTCCCTTTTGAGGATGTTGGAGTTTTAGATTTTATAGTGACTCCCCCCACCAAACTTGCTAAATTATTTTACCACTTTGAGAGTTTACTGATTATCTTGAGGGAAAATTTAGTTCGTGAAAAAAAACAAAATAATTATTTGTCTGTCACTTTGTTTTATTTTATCGCATCTTATTTACTCATTTCCAAAATGTGAAAATACTTTTCAAACAGAAAAAAAATTTACTCGCAAAAAACCGTTTGAACGTGGCTATTTTATTTTCACACGGAAATTTGGCAGTGGAAACTTTCAAGCCATCGAGAATTCTTTAGACAAGCTCAATGCCATGGATATCAATACGCTTTGGATTTCTCCTGTCCACCCTCAATCCACCATGAAAGTTCGCGATACCGAAAACGATCATGGCTATTGGTGGTCCCATCCAGGGTTGGTCGATCACGGATTGGGTGGAGAGGAACAATTTAAAAAATTAGTTCAAACTGCCTTCGAGCAACATCAAATTCAATTATGCTTAGACACTGTTTTAGATCATGCAGGATACGCTCATCAAGTATTGATGGAATATGAAGATGAAAAAGGTAATCAAGTTTCAAAAATCATTAAAACAAATGACCCCAAATATTTTAGAACAACATTTTTACCTCAAGAACTTTATCAAGAATTAGATCACGCACACGATCCTGATATGATATTAAAAATTTGGGAACAAATGGGTAAATTACAATGGGACCAAGAATTACCTGTTTTTAATCACGATAACCCAGAAATTCGTGAATGGCTTTTTCATTCGTATCGCAAATTTGTCGATATGGGAATTCGTGTCATGAGAATTGATGCATTAAAACATATGCCACTCGATTTCATTGCAGAGTTTTGTCAAAGAATTAACGACTATGCTTTAATTAAATATGGGAATAAGGTTTCATTCTTTGGAGAATTTATTACGGCTAATTATCGTGTATTAAATACAGTTCATCAAGCTCTTGAACGTAGAGCACCTGATATTAATTTTTATTTTTTCGATTTTCCATTTTCTTTTGAAGTAAAACGTTTTTTATCCGAGCCGGATCATTATCAATTTGATCATCTTCGAGGATTTATCGAATGGCGAATGTCTCAACAATTTTCTTCTTTACAAAAAAAACTGGTCCCCATCATCGAAGATCATGACACACTCACGCCCATTCCTGAT
>CAZFSQ010000455.1:0-2219 GCA_964521975.1 uncultured Oligoflexales bacterium
TTTTTTTCAAGCAGAAGACGGCATACTAGATTCAAGCGTGACTCGGTTGCAGACGCGTGTTCTTCTGGTATTTTTTATTTCTTAATTTTGGAGATGGTTTTTATGGCTTTGTGTCCTTGCTGTTCTAATGCGGAATACGAGCGATGCTGTGGCCCAATTATTAGTGGGGTTCCAGCTCAAACACCAGAAGCACTTGTTCGATCACGCTACACAGCTTTTTTCATGCGAAATTTAGATTATGTTTCTCGCACACATGCCAGAGAGATACGAGATGACTTCAATCGTGCTGAAGCAGAACGATTAGCTGAAGATTGTCAATTTCGTGGATTGCGTATTCACAGTGCCAGGGAAATGGATGATACAGCTGAAGTTGAATTTGTCGTGCAGTTCTATCAAGAAAAAAAAATTGTTACAAGGGGGTCAGCATCGCGATTTCGTCGAGAAAATGGAGAATGGTTTTATATTAGCAGTAAACCAGCTCAACATATCATTAATACAAATAATCCTAAAATAGGTCGCAATGAATCTTGTCTATGTGGGTCTGGAAAGAAGTTTAAAAAATGTTGCGGGATGAATAGTGAAAAAACATTTTAGCTGCACTGCCTGTGGTAAATGTTGTTATGGTTTATTGCCCCTAACATGGAAAGATGCTCTTTCTCATATGAATCGTTTTCCAATTTGTTTTGTTTGGACTCCTGTACAACAGGGAAGTAAAGATTTTAATATGGCGATTAAACTGGGTGCGTCTATTAAAATTGGTAACAATAAAATGCTTGCATCGTTAATTATGCCAACAAGCTTCATTCCTAGTAATTTTCCTTGTCCTGCTTTGGGTGAAGATAATTTATGCAGCATTCATCATCATAAACCATCCCGGTGCAAGACCATGCCTTTTTATCCATATCGTGAAGAAAGATTTCAAGCAGAATTATTAAAACCACGTCAAGGGTGGGATTGTGATGTTTCAGAAAGTGCCCCTCTTGTTTTTGCGGAAAATAAAATTATAAAACGTGAAGATTTCGACCAAGAAAAAGAAGAATTAATAAATCAGATTTCTGTTCTTCGACAATATAGCGATTATATGATGAGAAGTGTTCCCGCTCATTTAAATAATCTTATATTCGCTTCAATGAAAAAAGATGGTGGCCAAGTTGTGACAAGTTTATCATCTTTTTTAACCGCAACGAGAAATGTTGACGCAAGGAAAATAGCACAACTGCAACTGCCAATTCTTACAGCATATGCCGAAAAAACTGCTCATAATCCAGCATTGATTGATTTTCATAAACATTATGTTAGTTGGGCTAAAGAAATGTCCTACTTGGCGAGGCAGGAAAATTTTTCTCATTTAAAAAATAATCAGCTCACAATGTAACAGTCACCCATTTCTTATTATTAAGATCATAAATTTTTAAATTCTCTGTCTTATGATCATTTTTATTTTGGATAAGAATTGCATAGAATCTTCCGTTGGGAGAGTCATCGACCCATTCGATTACTTTTGCTTTATCAACAGAATGTCCGGCTGAAATAATTCCTTTAGCATAATTATAGATAAAAATTTTTCCGAAAGTTTGTGAAATTTTTGGTGAAGCTCCATAAATAATCATGCGACGGTTGACAAGGTTGAGATCAATTTTTGATTTGTCGTAATTAAATTCTTTAGGCCAAGGGATCGTATAGGTTTTTTCTTCACTGACGCCACTCCAGTAGGGTCGTTCTATGATAGAGAGCAATTGTTTGTCGGATTCATAATTCAAAAAAACTAAATTCGAGTGATCTTGTGCTGCTTTGACATTGGCAAGCAATTCAACTTTATCATCAGGGTATTTTCGTGAAGCTCCATAATGTTTAATCCAGCGTTTATTATCTTCGATAGCGAAAGTAATAAGGCCATTGCTTTTGGTGCTTGAAAAAATTGGAATTTCATCAGCAGGAATTCCAAATGATAATCTTCGTTGAAAAGTTTTTTCGTCAAAATCTACAAAAGATCGCCGTTTAGTATCAGCAACAATAGGCAATTCATCCGAAGCACTGAGTGCCCAACTTCCACGAATGCGGGTATGAGGAGAAGACAAACCCAACTGTGTTTTGACAAAGCTGATTGACGTGA
Source organism: uncultured Oligoflexales bacterium (assembly GCA_964521975.1). Classification (GTDB taxonomy): domain Bacteria; phylum Bdellovibrionota_B; class Oligoflexia; order Oligoflexales; family CAZFSQ01; genus CAZFSQ01. Next base: position 2,114 of record CAZFSQ010000455.1, read on the forward strand.
CGGACCCTTCTCCTTCGCGACAATCGGGATCTCCCGATGCAAAATGATTTAATGAAATTCCTACTGGTGGATCGACATGAGGAATCATCACAAGGTTGAGAGGAAG
>CAZFSQ010000456.1:0-2217 GCA_964521975.1 uncultured Oligoflexales bacterium
AAAAGCAATGATCGTCGATTTTCCAGCTTCATTCAGACCAAAAAGTAATGTGTTGGAATTTTCACCCAAACTTAATGTGAAGTTCTGAAAATTACCAAAGCGTTCTATCCAAATTTCTTTAATCTTTAGCATCGGTTTCTTGATTCCAATTGTTAAGTAAAAGACCTAGTGAATACGATTTGTCTAAAACTTCACGCCAATCATTTTCATCCAATTCAAAAAGATGTTTAAAAAGATTTCTATCTAAAATATTTTCCTTATTTATATAATTTACGAGGTCTTCAGGAGTTTTGTTTTTTAGTTCGGCCATAGTTTTGACATAAGATTTTAAGATAGGATTTTGTTCAATAAAACTTTGATCCAAATTGAATTCGGGTTTATTTTTTATTTTATTCACCCAAATACCTTCTCTATTTTGACGCCAAAATTTATCGCGAAGCTGTATGAGCCACTCGTCTAAAATAGGTGTTCCAATATTTTTTCCAGTAAGAGTAAAATTAACCAAAAAAATTTGGTTTTGGTCTTTTAAGATATTCAACTGCACGATCAGCTTTTCATAAATAGCTTCCAAGGTTTCTTCATGAGAGATCTGTAATTTTATTTTTTCAAAATTGAGACTAGAAAATTTTTTAAAAGTTATATCATTTAAATGATTATTTTCAATAGAGACAAGATAGGCTCCCTTGTTTCCGATTTCTGATGTCTTAAAAGAGCGTCCTTGTATTGTTCCACTATAGGCAATCGTTACGTTATCTTGCTTAACGACCTCATTTTCATGAATATGACCGAGAGCCCAATAATTTATTTTCTTTTCGACTAAATCGAATGTTTTACAAGGCGAATAATTTTTATATCCTGATTTTCCATTCAGGTTGCAATGAAGAATTGCGATATGAAAAATACTATCTTGATGGTGAGGAAATTTTTTAACTAAGTTTTCTCCAACTTCTTTCTCTTTATAGCTAAGACCTGAAATTTTACAAATGGGGATTCCGTTTTTTTGAAAGATTAAAGTTTCGACATTTTCCGAATGAAAAAAATGGATATTCTCTGGCCATGACTTAATCCCCGACCACTCCGCAGCAAGATTTTTTATTAAAGGATCATGATTGCCAAAAACAATATAAACATGAATATTATTTTCGTTTAATTTTTTACATAACTCATAAAAATAAAATTGTGCTCTTACGCCACGGAGATCACCATCATAAATATCTCCCGCAATGACAATGAAATCTATTTTCTCTTGAATGGCAAATGTCACTAGATTTTCAAAAGATTTTAGTGACGCATCCCTCAGTAAATGAGTTAAATGCGGATCATCACCACTAAACCCCGAAAAGGGAGCGTCAAAATGTAAATCAGAGGTGTGGATAAATTTGAAATTCACTTAATCATTATTATCAAAAACAAGAAATTGGAGCGAGAACAAATAAGTATTCTCCCGTATCGTGACATTCAAGCCACACTGTTTTTTGTTGTGTTTCCTCTTTAGGTAAATAATAGCGGCACTTTCCTTTCATCCCTGAAGGAGATCCATCCGATTTGAACCGTCCGCTATCCATGACATGGGATCCTTTTGAAGAGATGACCCACCTTGCTCTAAGCTCAGCTATTTTCTCTTCATATTTTCTCTTTTTTTCAGCGGCCGACTCATCGGACGACGCCCCAAGAGCCATCTGAGCAGCTCTTTCAGGGTCTTGCCCGCTGACGCCTCCGAGGGCATCTTCTTTGGGAATTTGAATAACTAAATTAGCTTCTTTTTTAATTTGTTGGCTTGTCAATTGATGTTTGATTGGAAAATAGACAATCCAATCTTTATTGTTGCCGACAAAGGTTAGAAAAATTTTAATTTCTTTATCCAAGGTCGTTTTTTCGCAGGTTTTGATAAATGCTTTTTTTTCCAAAAATTTATTCCCGTCTAGGGTGATATACTGAGCTACTCGATAAGGGGTGGGCCATTTGATTTCTTCTTCAGGAATTTTCGGGCTGCGTTTAATTTTCCACTCGATAAAGCCATCTTCTGTTATTTCTCTTAGGGTAAATGATAATGTTTTTTTTTCGCAAATATATTCATCTTGATAATCGTGATGTCGCGTCACAACCCAACACGAATTTTTAGGTGGTGATACTTCAATAAAACCCTTGATATTAGGAGGGTCATTTTCTCTGGTTCTTAATTCATGAAGATCTGCCACCAGTAGTCTTTCTGGTTCT
>CAZFSQ010000457.1:0-2213 GCA_964521975.1 uncultured Oligoflexales bacterium
CTTGAATTGCCACACCCAGCACAATGACATTTTTATCCTTCCACGTTTGCCAAATTTTTTCGAGATCTTTAGCTTCTTGCCGACAAGCCACACACCATGACGCCCAAAAATTTAAGATAATAATTTTCCCACGAAATTGTGTGAGAGAAAATCTTTCTTCACTATTTGAATTTTTTCCTTCGCCATTTTGTAATGCCTTCACATCAATATTCCAAGCCTCACGTCCGATAAATGCCGCAGGAACTTTGTTCGGATCATTTTGCAAACCTACTCCCAGAAAAAAAATAATCATTGCAAAAAAAGACCCAATCGCTATCGAAATTAAAACATGCCAACGCATCCCAAATTATTCCTTAAAAATAGATTTCTCCAACAATGTTTTATTCATCGTTGAATGATCATCTGGTTTTTTGTACTCTTCTGAATGTTTTACCATCAGTTTTTCTGCTTTCATTTTATTAGGCACATCTAATAATTTTCCTTCAATAACGACTCCCTGCCCTTCCTTAAATAAATCAGGCGGCGTTGCATTATACGTCACTTCAATTTCATTTCCTTTATTATCCACACCCAAAAACTTGGTTTCTATTTTATCCTGAGCTTTAACAATGCTTCCCGTCTTGACTAATGCACCCACGCGAATTGTTTTTAACTTAAGAGATTCATACTTCGCAAAAACTTCTTCGGGAGTATAAAAATAAACAAGATTATCTCCTAAATTGATAACCGACAGAATGATAATCCCTGCCAGTAAAATAATTCCAACAATGACAAATCGTTTTCTCTGCATTTTGCTAACGATGCCCTCTCATTAATAAACTTTGTAACCCACGTTTTAGTAAATTTCTTTTTTTGATTTCAACGACAAAAAAAATCACATGAATTAAAATCACGACCCCATAGGCCATCATAATAAATTCTTGGTTCATTCCATCACCATTGCCTTTTCAATTTCCGCTTGAGCACGCACATTCTGCCATCGCCAAAAAAATAGCCACGAAAAATAAAGTAACAGCATTCCAAAATTCATGAGTAAAAATAATTTCATTTCAGGGTCTATTGTTGATCCCCCTTCGGGACGCAGAAGAGTCGGTGGTTGGTGTAAAGTCCGCCACCATGTCACACTTTTATAAACAATCGGCACATTGATAAAAATAATTATTCCGAGTGCTGGTAAAACTTTCAATCTCGCTCCAACATTCTCAATTTGCTCATAAGCAATCAGATAAGCTCCATATAAAAGCCCTAAAAGAAGAGTGGTTGTTAATCTTGCATCCCATGTCCACCAAACACCCCATGTTGGCTTCCCCCAGATCATCCCCGTTAATAACGTAATCACTGTAGCGATGCATCCAAGTTCCACCGCTGTTTTTGATAAATAAAGAGAGGTTTCATTTTTTTTGATCATCGCTATTAAACTAAATATCAAAAGCAAAAACGCCATCAGAAAAGAAATAAAAGCATGAGGAACATGAATATAAATAATTTTATATACATCCCCTTGAAAACTATCCGTGGGAGCTAGTTGTAAGGTTGCAATCCATAACAAATTTAAAATCCCAAATAGAAAAAAACCACGGAACAAACTTTGCTGCTCAATTTTTTCGATAAGATTTTTTTGATTTAATATATTTTCTTGCATGTATGTTAAGAACTTTTCATTTATGAAATTATAATTACGATACTATCGTAACGATGGTATCGTAATTTGACAAGAATGTTTAAAACAATTATTACTTAATCTTATGCAACAAATCCCCTTAGCTGAAAAACTCAGACCTTCTTCACTGCAAGACATCATTGGCCAATCCCATTTTTTGAATTCGTCTTCCCCGATTCGCAAAATGATTGAAGAAGACAAATTTCATAGCTTTATTTTTTGGGGACCGCCAGGATGCGGTAAAACATCTTTAGGATTTATCATCGGTAAAACGGTGGAGCGTCAGGTACATCATCTTTCCGCTGTCATGACTGGCGTCAAAGAAATTAAAACTATTATTGAGCAATCTTCCCTAGATGTGCAAAACAATCAAAAATCCCATTTGCTTTTCATCGACGAAATTCATCGACTGAATAAATCGCAGCAAGATGTTTTGCTACCTTCCATTGAACATGGATGGATTAAACTCATTGGTGCTACGACAGAAAATCCAAGTTTTGAAGTCAATCGAGCAATTTTGTCACGCTCGATCGTCTTAAAATTTGAACCACTC
>CAZFSQ010000458.1:0-2208 GCA_964521975.1 uncultured Oligoflexales bacterium
ATTCCACCCTGCTTCGATGGCTCGTAACTGCTCTAGTTTTTCTATCTGTTCTAAACGACTCTTGGGTAAATGGGTGAACTTTTCCAAATCATTTTTTCTGAAAGCATAAACACCTTGATGATGTAGAAAACTAAAATCTTTTGAACTCGTACCCTCACGAAAATACGGAATAGGACTTCGCGAAAAATAAATTGCAAAATGAGAATTGTTTTTAATCAGTTTTACAACATTGGGGTTTTGATAATCATCAATATCTTGGGAAAGAGAAGCTAATGTCCCTATTTGTGCATTTTTTTCATGCTCAAATTTTTCCATCAAATTTTCTAATGCAGCGACTGAAATAAAAGGTTCATCACCTTGAACATTTAAAATAAATTCATATTCAGGAAATTTTTGTGAAACTTCATACACACGATCGGTTCCACTCTGATGGGTGGGCGATGTTAGAATGGACTGAACATTAAATTTTTCACATACGTTTTGGACTTCTTCTGAATCTACGGCGATCACAATTTGAATTCCACTTTTTTGCAATTTTACCAAATTCTCAACAACACGGACCACCAAAGGTTTACCCACTAAATTCTGAAGCGGTTTACGATAAAGACGCTGTGATGCAAGCCTTGCAGGAATAACAACGAGCCATTTTTTAGAAGAATAATTTTTCATAAAAATTGCAATTTTATCAACAATACTGTCATCCCCAATGAGCACCGAAGGTGCGAATGCCTGGGGATCTTTTTGTACATCCGCCGTATCCTTGCTTAAGAATAACAAACACTGATAAAATAATCCTAGTAATTAATTCATCATCTCAGCTCAGGAGAATTTATGTCAACAACAGGAAATGCTATTCATAAATTATCAACTTCTCATTTTACGGAATTTTACGAACTTGAAATATGTGAATTGTCTGATGTGGTTTTTCGTTTTTATCTTTGTATCTATCTTGATATTCAAAAGGCCCAAGACAAAACCGAAGAATTTTACATGGACTTCGCTAAAAAAATTTCAGACCTTAAATTGCTCAAAGAAACGGATGATGGATATGAACCATCTCTACTTGCTCTCGCTTGGACAAGAGTTAAAGACGTGAAAAACATCCCGACAAAAATTTCCAACAAAACGATCGCCAAAGTTTTTTCACCTCTCAGCCCAGAGGAACGACTTTATTTTTGCTTAGTCGATATCTTGGGCTACTCAATGCAAAACATTAAAAATCTTTTCAATGTTCAAGATGATATTATTCGCAACGCACTTAAAAAATCCCGCCAATCTCTATTACAACATATCCAAAACATGAACGATGCTTACATGAGTACCCTTCCCTATCTTCACGAGTGGGTCAATCAAGACAGTTCATCACAAGGACCCTCACAAATTTATACTCAAGTCAAAGATCAACCGGAATTTCAATTTATTTTAGATCAATACAAGCAATCGCTAGGTCAATTGCAATTGGCTTTACAGAGCTTTTATTTATCCAACAAACAAAAACAAACTCTCAAAAGTTTTATTCGTGATGACCAAACACGAGCTACGTTTGAGTTAATGGATATTCAAAGTGTTGAAAAAGAAGAAGTGTGGAGCGGGGTAATGCGTCGGTTGTTTTTTGTTTTATTTACAGTGGGTGTTCTTTGGTTTGCTTATACAGAATTTGCACCGCAAAAAAAACCAGCGTTCAAAGCACTTGATTATATTACTTACGAAGCCTTAGCGATGGAAGATGATCCCACAGGAAGAATTTCTCTCCCTACTAAAGACATGAATGAAATCCATAATTTTTTAGCTCAGGCAAAAAATCTTGGTTTTACTCCTAAAGTGCTAAATTTTTCTAGTCTCGGTTGGGAACCGGTTGGTGTCTCTGTACTGGATTATGAAACAACGATTGTCGCTGTTGTACAATATCGCAACACATCCAACCAAGAAAATATGTTCTACTTTGCTTATCAAGGAAAACTAAATGATCTTCCTAATTCCAAAGCATTTCAAATTTCTAATCAATCATTTCATGCTTACGCCACAGATAAATTAAATGTTATCGCCTTTGAGCAAGAATCTAATACAGTGAGTTTTCTTGTCGGACATAAGAGTGTGCAAGAATTGGCGGAAACGACAGCAAAAACCATAATTGGAAAGTTTTAACTAATTTTCTCTACATTTTTTAAATCAGGAAAAATTTTCCACCAAAGATAAACAACAAGCAGA
>CAZFSQ010000459.1:0-2191 GCA_964521975.1 uncultured Oligoflexales bacterium
AATGACCGTCCATTGTAAAATTCCAAGGATGAGAATATCTGGCTTTTCGATGAGGATGTTTAATTCTTCTACATGTAATTTTCCTGACTGATAAAGCCAATAAACTAAGCCAAGGGAGAAAAGTAGTTTTAATGATGTGATGAATAATGTTTTCATGTAATTCTTGCTTTAGGTTATTCTTAAATTTTCTTATATGCATCAACCATGTCATCCCCAACGAGCGAAGCGAGTGCCTGGGGATCTTTCTCATGGTAGATCGTAATTTTACTATTTTTAAGACTCATGGATATAGTTTTTTTAAAAAATAATTTCAAGATGCCTTTCCACTCGCAAGCTCGCGGAATCAATTCCTCACTTCGCTCGTCATTGGGTACGACATACCCTACCTACGGAATACACCCAAATCAATATTTGCCCCCACTCGCCTCTGTTCCATATTCCAAAAATCATCGGGAGTTTCTTTAGAGAACATGAATGTATTTTCATAGAGTAAATTAGTCAGCTCTTCATTTTCTTGATTCAATATCTCTGAAGGATGCTGCGGATAATCGTGACCCCCATGTCCCTCATGACCTGTTTGAATAATTTCGTTTGGATTTACAGCAATCGGTCCCTGCCATTTTCCTCGCCACACATAACAAGTTTTTCCAATCTCATTTCTTGGGCAACATTGATTTTTAGGTTCACCGCCGCGACATTCATTTTCAAAAATACTTCCAGCAGGCATTCCATTCGCAACCAACCAACGATCGACAAATTGATCTACCCATCCATGAATTCGCCAAAATAATGGATTTCTATGAGGACTATAAGAATCTCCTAGATGATTATACCCACGACGATTCCAACGATAATTCGCATTTTGAAAATTAGAAGCTCCCGTCACACTTCGTGCAATTGGTAAATCCACCATCGAACGCATCTGCGATGTGGGAGCTGCAAAACGTGAGTGAAGCATATTGTGAGCCGTCCATTCGAGATTCAATCCTAATTGCGATAACGAAGTCGAACGCAAATACTCTGGCGAGGAATAAAGATTTTGCCAACGCACAATTTCTGATAATCCATTCTGAGTTTTAGCTAAGATGGGTTGCCCATTACTCTCATAATCCATGATCACAGGAAACTTTCTTAAATCGACTCTCTCCATGTCAACCCACGGAGGATACATAGTTTCGCCTTGAAAATTTTTCAAACCATCATTCAGTTTTTGTGATAATACCTCTAGCATTTTGCGATGCATGAATAAAAAATCTTCCCCTGATGGATTTTTTGCACTTGTTTCACGATCCACCACCATCTGGCCATTTTGATCTCGACGATAAGCAAGTTTATTCAGAGGTTCCCAATCAAGTCCCTCCATCGCAAATTTGATTTGCTGTCGCGTTAAATCACGCCCTGCCAAGTTCCAACTGTTGCGTGCCCCATGCCACATGAAATGATGCATATTATGATGGGCCGATCCCATCGTTTCTAGCATCATCGAATCTCTTAATTCAAGCGGAGGGATCATCACATTTTTTTTAATCTCTAAATCACATTGCACCGCACTTGCTTGCGGATGATACACCTGTGTTAAAAGACTCTTAAAGGTAATTTGCCGCTGATCATTTGTAATATTATAAATAACCGTTGTTCCATCTTCAGAAATAAATTCATCCCAAATGCGATACCAACTTTTTTCATTTGCTTGTTGGTAGTCAATGTACATTCGAGCAAATTGCATCGAACATGGCCTTTCTGGGTGAGAAGAGTCCGTAAATCGCACACTCAAATTATAAGCAGAAAAACTTTCCTCTAAATTAGCTTGTCGATCAAAATGAATTGGAAAACTTCCTTCGATTCTTCCTCGAAAAACTATGTTGCTTTGAGATCGAGAATCTTTAAATTCTGGTTCTGGAGAAGACTCCGGGCCATCATCCAATTGTGCTGATTCAATTTTTATTTTTTTACCCGTGCGAGCCTCTTCAAAAATTGAAAACATTTCGATCATGATCTGAGTTTTAATTGGGCTAATGAGAGAAAAATTAGGTTGTGGTTGATTGAATTTCAAAAATTCTTTGATATGCAATTTTTCTTCAATATATTGCAATACATCTTTTTCATTTTGAGACAGCGTAGAACTTTTTTTACGTTGTAAATAAATTTTTATAAGACGATTTTTGAAATTTTGATAATTTATTGTTTTATA
>CAZFSQ010000460.1:0-2189 GCA_964521975.1 uncultured Oligoflexales bacterium
ATTGCCCATGAATATTATCTTGCTATGCTCGTTGATCGTGCCACCGCATCTATTGCTATCATGTTCTCAGAAGAAGGTGGCATGGATATCGAAGAGGTTTCGGCCAAAACTCCCGAAAAAATTATCACACTAAAAATTGACCCCACTGTAGGACTAAGAGACTTTCACCTCCGTAAAATATTTTTCAACGTAAAATTTGAAAAACCTCAACAAAAGGAATTGTCGCAAGTCATCCATTCACTCTACAAATAATTTTTGAAATATGATTATTCACTCTTAGAAATTAATCCACTGATCCTCACTAAGTCAGGAAAATTTTTCGCTCTCGATGGTAAAATGAATTTTGATGAAAACGCTCTTTACCGTCACCCCGAAATTGCCGCTATGCGAGATTTTGATGAAGAAGATTCGCGTGAAGTCGAAGCCTCTAAATTTGGCCTTTCTTATATTGGCCTTGAAGGAAATATTGGTTGCATGGTCAACGGTGCTGGGCTTGCCATGTCTACGATGGATATTATTAAACTCTATGGTGGTGCTCCAGCAAATTTCTTAGATGTGGGTGGTGGTGCTTCTGAAGAAATGGTTAGAGAAGCGTTTAGAATTTTGCTCAACGATAAACAAGTCAAAGCGATTTTTGTAAATATCTTTGGCGGAATTATGAAATGCGATGTGATCGCTTCAGGAATTGTTGCCGCTGCAAAATCACTTTCCCTCAACATCCCATTAGTTGTTCGCCTCGAAGGAACGAATGTCGATAAAGGAAAAGAAATTTTGAAAAGTTCAGGACTCAAAATCACTGCTGCCGATAATATGGCAGATGGTGCAGAAAAAGTCGTAGCATCCGTAAAAAAATAAATCACCGTCGATAAGAGGAAAAATATCAATGTCAATTTTAATTAATAAAAATACAAAAGTTATTACACAAGGGATCACTGGAAAGTCAGGAGAATTTCACACTAAACTTTCGCATGAATATGCTCCACGATTTGTAGGTGGCGTCACTCCTGGTAAAGGTGGCACAGAAATTCTTGGTCTACCTATTTTTGATACCGTTGATCACGCTGTAAAAAAAACCGGAGCTAATGCTTCAATGGTTTTTGTTCCACCTCCTTTTGCAGCAGACGCAATTCTCGAAGCTATTGATGCGGGTATTGAATTGATTGTGTGTATTACTGAAGGAATTCCTGTTCTCGATATGATCCCTGTGAAAAGAGCACTCATGCGAAGTAAGACACGGTTGATAGGTCCCAACTGTCCTGGTGTCATCACTCCAGGGCAATGTAAAATAGGTATCATGCCTGGATACATACACAAGCCTGGTAAAGTAGGAATTATTTCTAAATCAGGAACATTAACTTACGAAGCAGTCGCTCAGACAACTGCGGCAGGACTAGGACAAACCACTTGTATCGGTATTGGTGGCGATCCAATTATCGGAACTTATTATACCGACCTTCTCGAAATGTTTCAAAAAGATCCAGAAACCGAAGCCATTGTTATGATCGGCGAGATTGGTGGTGACTTAGAAATTAAAGCCGCTCAATTTATTAAAGAGAATGTCAAAAAACCTGTCGCAGCATTTATCGCAGGTCAGACAGCACCTAAAGGAAAACGCATGGGTCATGCCGGAGCGATTATTTCAGGGGGCACGGGTAGTGCCGCAGAAAAAATGGATGCATTGCGTTCCGCAGGTGTGTCGGTGGCAGAAAGTCCTGCGGAGATTGCTCAAGCGTTGTTGAAGAAAATTAAAAAATAGTTTGTGAAAAAAAATATATTTTCATTCTTACTGTTTCTTCTAAGCACAGTAATTCTGGGAAATAATTTTACCTTTCCAAACCATATTTCTTCCTTCAAACACATTACGTTTAAAAATATTCCTGAAACGAAATACTCGATCGAGAATCAAATTTTTCATTGCGATGTCAATGCATCATCATCAGCCATGATTTTTCCTCTTGCTGAAATTCAAGAGTTTAAAAAATTGAGTTTTAAAGTCAAAATGGATGGCTTCATTTCTGATAATAATTCTGAAAAAGAAAAGACCAAAAAAGGTGACGATCTCCCTCTCAGAATTGGTTTGATGCTTTCAGGAAAACGCCCGTGGATTCCTTTTTTTGCTTCGACTTGGATAAAGGCTGTTGAAGGCGTCATGTTTCTTCCTTCGCATAAAAGGTTTTCTTGTTCTTGGG
>CAZFSQ010000461.1:0-2185 GCA_964521975.1 uncultured Oligoflexales bacterium
TTCCAAATTATTAGAAAAATTACCGAACAAGGAACCTATTTTTTTGATTATGGGAATTCTTTTATGAATGCTGTGTTTGAAGCGGGGGTAAAAGAGATTTCTCGGAATAAAAAAAATATTTTGGATGGTTTTATTTGGCCTAGTTATGTGGAAGATCTTATGGGGCCAGAATTATTTGATTATGGTTATGGACCCTTTCGATGGGTGTGCTTAAGTGGCAAAGAAAAAGATTTAGAGGTTACAGATAAAGAAGCAGCAAAGGCAATTAAAAATTCACGAAAAAAATTACGCTACCAAGATCAAGATAATCTTGATTGGGTCATGCGAGCGAAGGAAAATAATTTAGTGGTCGGGACAAAAGCAAGAATTTTATATCAAGATGCAATAGGAAGGCGAAAAATTGCTCTTATATTTAACAGGCTCGTAAGAGAAAAAGAAATAGGGCCAATTATGCTGGGTCGAGATCATCATGACACGGGAGGAACCGACTCTCCCTTGAGAGAAACGTCAAATGTTAAGGATGGATCAAATATCATGGCGGATATGGCAACATGTTCATTTGCTGGAAATTCTGCCTTAGGGATGACTCTCTGTGCTTTGCATAATGGCGGAGGAACAGGCATTGGGCGGGCAATTAATGGTGGGTTTGGATTATTACTTGATGGGAGTAAACGAATCGACCGAATAATTTCGCGAGCCATGATGTGGGACGTTCTTGGCGGTGTTGCAAGAAGAAATTGGGCTAGAAATTCTCATGCGATGGAAACCATTCATGAGATGAATGAATCAGAGAATATGCATTTGATGGTTCCTGAAGTAGTCCGAGATGAATCAATTTTAAAATTCTTTAAATAAAATTTTAATCTTTTGTAAATTTCTTAAACTTTCTTGTGGCTGGCCATTTGGCCAGCTAGACTTATTTTAATATTTTTTTGGAGGGATTAGCGTATGAAATTAAAAGCAAGGATGTTTTTTTGTTTCATGGGTTTTTTAAATTGGGATGTAAAAATTTTATCTGCTCAAGAAGATAAAATTGTCATAGGTGCTATTGGAGATTCTATTACTGCGGGTTTCAATGCAGAGAAATTTTCTGATAATCGAGGATACAGCTGGTCTACAGGTGATAAGGATGAAGAAAAAGTAGACAGCCATTATTTTAGAGTTAAAGAAAATAATCAGACAAAAAAAATTGTGACGAAAAATATGGCTTTTGTTGGAGCTGAAGCTAAAGATTTATTATTACAAACGAGAGGGTTAAAGAATATCCATCCAAATTATGTGACGGTATTAATTGGAGCTAATGATGTGTGCCATTGGCAAGAAGATCATGCTCAAGAACTCAAAGGTTTTAAGAGTGACGTTGGTGCAACGATTCGAGAAGTTATTAAAATGAAACCTGATGTAAAAATAACGCTCCTCCCTATTCCTAATTTTAAAAAATTATATGAGCTTGGTAAAAGTCATGGATGTCAGCAGAGGTGGAATTTAATTTCGATGTGTTCGCCACTTTTGTCGCAATCAGTAACTGAGGAAAAGAGAGAAAAATTTTATGAGCGTTGGGAAGATGCAAATGACTCATTGCGAGAAGTTGCCAGTGAATTTGATCAGAATGTTTTGTTTATTGAAGATTTAAAAAACTATGCCTTTGAATGGGAACATATTTCTCCAAAAGACTGTTTTCATCCTTCTGTTGAAGGTCAAAACCAAATTGCAGAACTAGCATGGGATGCAACATGGGTTTGGTTCTAGTTTGTTGATCTTTTAATACTGCCCCATTCGTAAGCGTTGAATTCTTTCTGCAAGAGGTGGGTGAGTTGAAAATAAAGCCATAAGCCCACCTTTTTTTGATCCAGAAATTTTAAGAGTTGCGATTGACTCATGTGAATGATCAATTAATTGAGTTGATTTTAATAGACCCTCAAGAGCAGAAATCATTTTTTCTCGTCCAGCAAATCTTGCTCCCCCTGCATCCGCTCGAAATTCTCTGATTCTTGAAAAATAAGCAACCACCATTGCACCTAGCAAACTAAAAACAATTTCAAATAAAATAGTAAACATCGTCATTGCAAAATAAGATGGACCCTCATCATCACGGTCAGAACGTAAAAACTGAGCGAGGCCATATGCTAGAATTCTTGCAAAAAACATAACGAAAGCATTCACAACGCCTTGAACTAGGGTCATC
>CAZFSQ010000462.1:0-2184 GCA_964521975.1 uncultured Oligoflexales bacterium
TCATTTTCACTTGTTTTTTCTAATCATACCTTTGAACATCTTGATGATCCTATTGGCGTGGCGAAAGGAATTGCCAAAGTTTTAAAACCCGGAGGACTTTGTTTTACTTCGATTCCAACATACGAGAGGAATAAAACGAACAATGCGCGAGGTTGGATGAATAGCTCTCACAACTGGATGTTTACTCATGAAACGTTAGGGGCCCTTTTTAAATTGGTTGGGCTTAATCCTGTTGATTATAAGTACAGTGGTTCCAAAAAATATTCTGATGAGGTGTGGATGGTGGTTGAAAAGCCGAAAGATGGACTTAAATGTGCAACGGTTAATGATGCCATTCACGGCGCGACCTCTTACAGATGGGTAAAAATGAATATTCTTTTTGGAATCCCCCTACGAACGTTGGTTTATCTACCTTGGAATTATTGGCAAAAGATTTCACGTTTTATTTTCATGACGGGAGGAAACCCTTCAAAAATAGGGGCCCATATAAAACAGGCTTTCCTCACAAAGAAAAAGAATTGGAAATTATTGATCCAATCATTTAAATGAGATCAACTGTTAAATTATTTAGGGTAGTTACTTTTATCCGCTTGTTCTTATTAGATGAAAGTAAACTTTAAGAAATATGTCTGGAAGATTAGTGCCCATACCCAGGCTGTTATTAAGTGGGTGTGTGCGCGAATAAACTTTATAGTTTATCTTTTGTACTTAACTCCAAAGGAAAGACGCAATCCGATTTTTCTCGCTGAAAAATCAAACAGCCAAAAGGGAATGGATCTAATTTGGAATTCCTTTGTCGTTCCGATCTCAGCGCATACCACATTTAATAATCCAATTGATCGAAGGGTGCGATACGATGTTAATGGCGATTCCTTTTATCTCAACCTGAATATAAAAGAATCCACGCAGTGTATGTATTATTTTTCAGCACCCTATCTTCCCTTGTGTTCTCTCTTTAAAAGCGCGAAAGAAAAAAATAAGAACGGGGTTTTTGTCGATATTGGAGCCAATGTTGGTTTTTACAGCCTTCTTGCTGCTTTGTTTTTTGATCGGGTGTATGCGTTTGAGCCCACGCCTTCAACGTACAAGCGATTAATGGGAAATATATCGGATTCGGAAAAATCAAACATCGTGCCCTATTCTTACGCACTTTCGGATCAGAATGGGACCATGAAACTCTATGAGAACCCGACAAATCTAGGGGGGAATTCGTTTAATGGATTTTCTGAGGAATTTAAAAAGAAATCGCTGCGTTCAGAATGGTTCAGTTATGATGTTCCCGTTAAAAAATATGACGATGTTGTGAAAGAGTCCAGAATTGAACAGATTGATTTGATTAAGATCGACGTTGAGGGTCATGAAAGCCAGGTTTTAAAGGGAAGTTTGGAATCGATTGAAAAGTTTAAACCTCTACTGTTCATTGAAACGACGAACTTAGATCAATATAAAAGCATCGTAGAAGTTCTTCCGCAAGAATATCAGGCGTTTGATCCGCACAACAAGACTCTGATTCCCAGGGATTATAAAGGGCCATGGAAGTTATCGGACGTGATTTATTCGATCAGCGATTCGTGGAATAATTAAGCATCCGTGACGGTTTTCCAAATATTTTTACGGGTGTCTTTGTCTACTAGCTTTCTAAAAAAATGAAATTATTTTTTATTTCTCCTTATTGTTTCGGTCTTGAAGAAAGTTTGGCCAATGCTTTTCAGTCTCATGGGAATCATGTGGAGCGGTTCATTTATGGGAATCATAATTTAGAGAAGAGTCGGTTTCAGAAAGCACTTTATAATTATGGTGGTTTGATTCGCTTCATCAAGTGTTCTTTACAGCGAACAGGTCTTTTGAATTCAGTTTTTAACCGGTCCTTGAGTAAAACCAATCAATCCATTTTGTCGATTTTCAATCGTTTTCAGCCCGATATTGTTTTTGTGGTGAAGGGGGAAATTCTCTTTCCGGAGACGCTGAGGACCATGAAAAAAAGGGCTCGATTGATATCTTATCACTGGGATGATCCCTTTCTCAGTCATGTTCGTAAAAATGATTCTGGTCCAGATCCCCGTTATAAAAATATTTCGGAATCCTATTCACTCTATGAGCTCACTTTTGTTTACGATGCCCATTATATTCCCGAATTAATCCAGAAAGGCGCCAAGGAAGTTAACTATTTGATGGATTGGTATG
>CAZFSQ010000463.1:0-2184 GCA_964521975.1 uncultured Oligoflexales bacterium
AATCTAAGTATTGAATATCGACAATCGGTCGCAATCCTCGCATAGCAGAACCAAGTCCTTGACCAAAAATGGTAGCCTCACGAATTCCCGTATCCGTCACTCGCAACTCACCAAATTTTTCCTGCAATCCTTCAAATTCTAAATTCACGCCTCCCAATTTACCAATATCTTCACCAACAATAAAAATTCTTGAATCTTCTGCTAATGCTATTTCAAAAAACTTTTGAATAATTTGTCGCCCATGAACTTCTTCCGGCTTTTCTTCATAACTCGGCTTAATTTCCGCAACTAATAAAGGTGATTTTTCCCTCTGTAAATATAAATCACTATGGTAACAATCATGATATTTATCTTGGAACGATCTTCCATATTCTCGTAAACTTTTTACCGATTCACGATCCTGCTCATTTTCTAAAAATAAGCAAACTTTAGATAAAGAACTTTGAATTAACTTGCGATTGAGCGTGGGATTACTTTTAAGTAATGTATAAATATTTTGAACTTCAGGTAAAGAAATTTCATGCAAACATTTTCGGATCAATTCTAATGCTTGTTCTCTTTCGCGAGTCATTGGTTGCACTAATAATTCCCATGCTTTTTTTCTTTCTTCTTCAACAAATTGCGTTTCTCTTTCTTCAATTTTTTTTAATTCTTCATCGCTTGCATATTTTTTTTCGATCATCCAATTTCTCATCATCAAAATGGCATCTTTATCTTTTTCAAACTGGAGTCTTTCTTCTGACTTATAGCGTTCATGACTTCCACTCGTTGAGTGTCCTTGCGGTTGTGTCATTTCTTGAACATGAATCAACGCTGGAATATGATCCTCTCGCATCTCCCTTGCGGCTTTATGATATGTTTCACATAGCTTAAGATAATCCCAACCGCACACTTCATAAATTCGCATCCCCGAATTATTGTCCCACTCAAATCCCCTGAGAGCTTTTGATATGGATTGCTTCACAGTTTGATATTGATTGGAAACGGATATACCATACCCATCATCCCAAACACTCATCAGAAGAGGAATATGTAATACACAAGCAGCATTCATCGACTCCCAAAAAACACCTTCACTCGTCGAAGCATTGCCAATCGTACCGAAGGCAATTTCATTACCGTTGTGTGAAAAATAACCTGAATCTTTAATCTGGGTAACACCACGATAAATCTTAGAGGCATAAGCCAAACCAACTAATTTCCCCATCTGCCCTGCGGTGGGTGATAAATCTGCGGCAATGTTATTTTGTAACATTTGATTCATCCATCCGCCTTTTTCATTCACAAATCGTGATGCAAAATGGCTATTCATTTGTCGTCCACCACTCGCAGGATCATGTGCTAAATCAGGATCAGCGTATAACTGTGAAAAAAATTGACGGACTGTTAATGCTCCAATTGCCAACATAAAAGTTTGATCGCGATAATATCCTGCCCGCCAATCGCCTTTTTGAAAGGCTTTTGCCATGGCAATTTGTGCAATTTCTTTCCCATCACCAAAAATTCCAAATTTGGCTTTACCTGATAAGACTTCTTTACGTCCTATAACACTCACCAAACGACTTTGATAGGCAAGAGCGTAATCTGCGATAATTTCTTCTTTAGAGATGAGAGCTTCTAACTTTTTCATAGTCTATAAATTTTAACTTAGTTTTTTTAACTTGCACAGAGTTCTAGATTAAATTTCCCCAATCACTGCTGCCCATCTCAATAGCGTGATTGGGGAAATATTTTTTCCACTTCTCAGAAACTTTTTTCTTGGTATCTTCATCGGCAAATAATTCTTTGGGATACCACGGTTTCATGCGAGCATCGAGGTACATTCCCCCAGATAAACAATATCTATTTTGATCAATAAAACTCTGCGGGGAAAAGAAATCACTCCCCGGATTAAATCGCGTGAACGTTGTCCAAAGAAATGCCGTCTCACTTTTTAATGATGCCTCAATATCATCCATAACAATAATCAAAGTCCAGTCAGGAAATAAATTTTCGGCTGCCAATTGTGCAACAAATTTTTCTTGAGCCACATAACTTGGTCCTGAAATAACTAAACACCCAGGAGAAAATACTCCCACTTTTTTTATTTGATTATTTTTTTCTAAAATAGATGAGAGATTTTTAATCTCTTGCGGCAATTTTCTTTTCACCTCACCAAGACCCATCAAGATTCCTTTGCTCCCG
>CAZFSQ010000464.1:0-2175 GCA_964521975.1 uncultured Oligoflexales bacterium
TAAAGCTGCATTCCAGCATCATTTAAAAAGTGCCCGGGACAGAATTCGAATCTGCACACCTTTCGGCATACGCCCCTCAAACGTACGTGTCTACCAATTTCACCACCCGGGCTAAAAGATATCAAAAAGGGTAGCAAAGATAAGCAATCAGGGTACTAAGAATTTGATAAATCTGTAGAAGTTTTTGAGAAAAACCGGAAAAGTAAGCCGGTAAGATCAAGATTTTATTTCGCAAAGAACAATTTATGTTATATTTATTTATAATATGTAAGTAGCTAATAAATAACTATTAATACTTGATTGCAACTCCCCTTATTTCATTGGTTCATAAATATGCTTTTTACATATAAACTTTTTTTTAATATTTTTCGTTGATTATTTGGAAATTCAAAACGGCGATGGTACTTTTACGACAAATCCCAGCGACAGTATATCTATAAAGATCAGATACCCTATCGCTTATATTATTTTTTTTTCATAATGTAACGGATTCTCAAGGAGAGATCCCACACTAAGTCATCTATTCATTTTTAGATAAAGATCGTAGTTTTCTTATTTTGAGACCTTAGTCGAAAGAGCCTGAATTTGCGCCTTGCAGATTTGGGCTTTTTTATTCATTTGACAAATGAAATTTTTTTACTGAAATGAGAATACGCTACAGTCCAATTGCATTGAATCAAAAGATTGTCACTACGAAATTCTACCTTTAATCATCGGACGAGATAGAATGAGAATAAATTCAAAACTGAAATTTTCAAATCAAGAATGAAGAGAACTCTATTCGCTTTTTTCTCCCTGAATGAGTTCTTGCCAAAATTCTGCTGCTCTTCTGGTATGGGGTATGCAAATGGAACCTCCGACCATATTGGCAATTGCGAAGACATCATAAATCTCTTCCGTGCTGGTTTTTAATTCATGGCACTTCTCCAGATGATATTTTATGCAATCATCACAACGCAATACCATAGAGGCCACTAAACCTAATAGTTCTTTGGTTTTGACTGGCAATGCTCCTTCCTGGTACATTTGATGGTCCAATGAAAAAAATCGTTTGAGGGCAAGATGCTCATGGGATAAGATCAGATCATTCATTCGAGACCGGTAATCATTGAATTCTTGAACTAGAGACATATTTGGAATATTATAAAATCAGATTTTATCGGTTGTTTTTTAAAGAATAAAAATAAATTTTATACTTCATTTCTGTTGTATTGTTTCCAAATACTCCAGATCATTTTCATAGGCACAAGTATAGCTGATATGACGAAACCCGTTCCAAAAAAAATCATTTCACTCCGGATGTATAATGATAAACTTTTTTGTTCATTCTCATTGTACCCGGAGAGTAATTCTTGGATTCCAATTTCATCAAGGAAAATTTTAAAATCATAAAATTTATTGATTCCAATAAAAATAACGGGAATCATGATAAAGATCAACGCAAGCTTCCAGATTTTAAACCATGCATATGGAGTGTATTTCCAAAGAAACAGCCATCTGCTGAATGTAATCAAGCCAAAAACAAACATCAGGTTTATTTTAATAAAAGGATACTCGACTCCGTACAAACGGATTGGAAGGATCACGAGGAGTGATGCGATAAGGCTGATGCTTATCCAGACCGCTTCAATAAACCAGAAATTCTTGTGCAAATTCATAAAATGAAGCAGGAAAGATATACTTTTTAAAATAAATCAAGTGTCCAGGTTGATCAACACGGGATTTCCGCTTCCCAAAATTCATTTTTTAAGTTGTCAGGCCACCACCCAGGTTGTATCTTTACTCCATGTGGCAAAAGTATTATCGTTATTTTATTGGTGCTGCGATACTGATTCTGCTTCTTCTGATTTTAAGTTATTTTAGTGAAGTAGTCAGTTACATTTTAATAAGCTGGGTGATCAGTATGATTGGCCAGCCGATCATGAGTTTTTTGTTGGTGAAATTGCATTTGCTTCGGTTTAATTTTGGCAAATCATTGGCTGCTCTTTTAACCTTATTGATATTATTTGGGATTATGGGCATTCTGTTGTGGATGTTTATTCCCTTGGTCATTCAACAAGCCGTGGTTCTTTCTAAGGTTGACCTTGATGATCTATCCCAAGCCTTCCAGGTGCCGATCGACCGCTTGAATATATGGTTGTAATCTATGGGTTAGGAACCAGGCCCCCGTGCTTC
>CAZFSQ010000465.1:0-2173 GCA_964521975.1 uncultured Oligoflexales bacterium
CTAATAAAGATTTTTCCATCTCAGAAATATTTACTGGAAACTCTAACACCTGTGGTCTTTCAATTTGTGTCAGAGCGTTTAAATAATTTTTTAAATTTTCAGGTATTTTTAAAAATGATTTCCACTCATCTTGAGTGATCATTGTTTTTTTAGAAAAAATACATTCCTCATTTAGCTTAACTGTTATCTCACTACCTAATCCCATTTTTTTCTTTTGAATCGTCGCCCATTTTTGTAAATCATACATCGTTGGTTGATTTTTCTTCTGTGCATCCAATTGCACAACATCCTTTTTAATCACCTGATAAAGCGTATCCCTTTCCACTGGATTTTTTCCCGCAGCACGAATCATATTTTCAATCTCTTGTCGCGAAAGAGAAACTCCTGCTTGACCGCCCGCCATCTTAGAAATTTTTTCTTCGGTGACTGTACCATCTAAATCATTCGCCCCATAATTTAATGCCATCTGAGCTATATCTTGTCCTGACATAATCCAATAAGATTTTACGTTTTTAAAATTATCGAGATATAAACGACCAACAGCAATATTTCTGAGATCATCCGAACCAAATGTATAGCGATCAATTCCCATCTCGTTATGATAAGGCTGAAATGAGAGCGGAATAAAGGCATTAAACCCTTTGGTCTCATCTTGTAATTTTCTGAGTAAACTCATGTGGTGTACACGATGCTTAAAATCTTCTATATGACCATAAAGCATCGTAGCATTCGATTTAAGTCCTAACCTATGAGCTAAGCGATGTGTGTCCAACCACTCTTCCGCAGAAACCTTGGTCTCACAAATGGCATCACGAATTTCAGGATGAAAAATTTCCGCTCCACCACCTGGTAATGAACCAAGCCCTGCGGTCATTAAATCTTTTAGAACTTCTTCAAGAGTTTTTCTTGCTTTCCTCGCCATCCAATGAAGTTCTACCGCTGTAAATGCTTTGATATGTAAGGAAGGAATATTTTTTTTGATTGCCGCAATCATATCGGTATAAGTTGAAAAATTCCAGCGTGGATGTAGCCCTCCTACGAGATGAACTTCAGTAGCTCCTTCAGCCGCCGCTAACTTTGCTTTCTCAACCATCTCTTCTATCGAATAAGCATACGCTCCTTCTTCATTGGGTTTACGAGAGAAGGCACAAAATTTACACGACAATGCACACACATTCGTTGGGTTGATATGACGATTGACATTATAAAATACATCGTCACCATGAATACGTTGATTCACCGTATTGGCTAATTGCCCTAGCTCAGCTAAATCAGAATAGTTATATAAATAGAGAGCATCCTCATCACTCAATCTAATTTTACTTAAAACTTTTTCTTTAATTAATTGAAAACTCATAGGTTCCCCTCCCCTTATTATAAATTAACTTCATGCATTAACTTCATCGCTTCTTTCACATCATGATGCAAAGTTAGTGAACGATGATTGACATACATATCAATATACTGATTGGCCTTCTCCCATGTTAAGTTTTTTCCCGATGTGTCGGCAAGTGCATTTTTCAAAGTGACATCACGATTTTTCAAACCGTAGTCGATACTTTTTTCATAAATTTCACATAAATCTTTTTTAACATGTTCTGGTAAAGCTTTACGGATGACATTGATTCCAAGCGGTAATGGCAAATGGGTTTTTTCAAACCACAATTTTCCAAGATCCGCAATTTTTCTTAAACCACAATTTTCAAAATCAATTTGCAATTCATGAATTAAAATTCCAGCATCTACTTCTCCTCGCAAAACCACTTCACCAATTTGATCGAACCGAATCGCCGCAGGAGAAAAACTTTTTAGAATATGTGACAAAGCACACATGGCTGAAGTTTTTAACCCTGGCACAGCTATTTTTTTCCCCTCTAATTCAAAAACATTTTGGATGGAACTCGAAAGAGGAACCACAACCGCAGGACCAAATTGGTCGCCAATCGACGACCCCATGGACATCAAATCATATTCATTTTGTATAGCAGGATAGATTGCAGCACTCGCGGCAGAAATATCATAAACTCCATGCAATGCCCTTTCGTTGAGTTCTTGAATATCTCCACGAAAAAATTCAAATTCATAATTTTTAAGATCAATATTTTTATTTTTAATCGCAGCTACCATAAAGGCATCATCTGTATCGGGACTGTAAGCAAATGTAACTTTAATT
>CAZFSQ010000466.1:0-2169 GCA_964521975.1 uncultured Oligoflexales bacterium
GTGGGGTTTTGCTATGCATTCAAAAATTAGTTTCATATTGTTAACATTTTTTTTCTTTTTAATGGAAAAACTCTCCGCCGGTTGTTTGATCGTCCGTTCTAACAATCCTGGAGAGAATAGTTCTGAATATCATTTTAAGAATTGTAGCCCTGGGGAGATTGAAAGATTTTCTCGCAATCTATCAGAAAAAAATCAGAGTGAGATAATAAATAATTTAGCAGATAAAAAATATTCTTCATCATCGCGATATCGTTCAGTTCCATCATCCAATATTTATTTTCAGTCCTATGATTCTCATTCGGGTAGTGGTTCTGTATTTATGGTTCTTTCGGATGGAGATGTGACATCCAGTCTTATTCATTCAGCCGTAGTTGGAGGATATTCTGTAAAAAATATTCATCGCATGGGTCGAGGTATTTCTGGAGATTTACAGAGGACAGGAGAAAAAGTTTCTTATGCTTGGGATGTGATTGTTCATCGTAAAGAGGAAAGAGATCATTTAGCAGAAATTGATTATCGCGAGAAAGAAAGAATTTTATACGGAGAGATTCAAGCGACACTCAATGAGTTTAAGTCACAGATGAGATCCTATGATCATCAAGAAAAAGAATTGTCACTTCAGTTTGCTTTAAGTGAAAAATCTATCCAAGAGACGAGTGAGGATTTAAATAAAAGTATATTAGATCAAGATAAAAACATTTCAGAATTTAAAAATGATTTGAATAGAGTCAATCATGTCATTAGAGAAAAAGTTAAATTAGATGCCTCTTCATTAAAACCTGAAAAATTTAAACCTCTTGAATTAAATGCTCAATCTTTTTCAAAAGTATCATCTTACGCAGGATTAATTTCCGCTGAAGAAGATGAAGTGAAAAGAAATGAGTATAAAGAAATTCTTCGCAGTATCACGGATGAAGATGGTGTGATTAAGTCTTATCGTTTAGGGTCGAGTTTAGATGGAGACTTTCATCCTAAAACGAATGAATTTTCGGATGAAGGCCGAGCTGTTCGTCAGAGCATCAATCAAGCAATTTCTATCGAAGTAACATCGCCTGATGTCCGATCCGTAAAAGATTCCAAAGAAGCTCTTCGTTGGTCGAGCCATGCGGATAAATATTTATCTCAAGACAGTAAAAATGTTTTAGGTCAAAGATATCTCAATCGTTCACAGCGGATGCTGGATTTTATTTCTTCAGATCCTCATGTAACAAAGTATAAAAATATTCGTCTTAAGGATAAAAACATTCTTGCGAAGGATAATAATTTTTCAGTCGAGAGCTATGAAGATTATGAATTAGTTAATGCTGCAAATAGTTTTTCTAAAAATAAAAATGAAATTCAAAGCAAAAGCAATTTAGTTTATTTGAATGGTTATCTTTCACTTCAGACGGCGAATGATTTACGTAGCCGCAGTAAAAAAAGTGGGAATTTAAATTGGAGTGAATATTTCAATGCTGTAGACGCTGTGTATGCAGCGGTTGATTTTTCGCGTGGGTATGTTTCTGGGATTATTTCAGGGTCCAAAGATTTATTGGATGGTGTGGGAGAATTTATTGCTCATCCGATTGATTCTTTAGATGGTCTTGTTACCGCGATCAGTAATTATGACAAAACCTATGAGATTGTTTCCGAGAAAGTATCTGAGGTATTAGAAACACTTCCACGGATGAGTGAGAGGGAAAAAGGAGAATTAGTTGGGAGGATTAGTTTTGAATTAGGCAGTGTGGTATTGGGTGGTGGCGTTAGCACAGAATTAAATTTGCTGAATAAAGCTGTTGAGAGTAGCCAACTGATTTCCAAGGTAGAAAAAGGTTTATCAAGTTTTAAAAAGATTGAAAAATATTTAGCAGTTCCTGAGAATGCGAAAGAGAAATTACAAAAAGGAAATATCTATAACAACCTTCAACCTGTTTTAAGTGATCTTGACGCTGAAGGTGTTTCTGAAGTTATTCAGACGACGTTTGATAAGAAGTTTGATCTTCGGACGACATCGAAATTAAGAAGAGTCTCTGGGTTTTTGAGGGAGAGGGTTTCTGATCCTGGTGATAGAAAAAAAATAATAAAAGCATTCACAGAGAATTCAGACTTAATCAAGTTACCAGAAGACACCAAAGTGTATAGATATTGGCAAGAAGGTAAGAGCTATCCAAGAGGTCATTGGGTTACAAA
>CAZFSQ010000467.1:0-2137 GCA_964521975.1 uncultured Oligoflexales bacterium
CCATCAAAAATTTATTTCAAAATAAAGGTGCGAAAATTGATGACCTTAATACAAAATTTCAAACTCTTGCTGGAAAAACTGTAGACCAATGCGGAGAATCCCTTGACACAACTTCTCTCGTCGCTTTTTTCTATGAACTGCAAACTCTACCCAATGGCAATAAACAATTAAGTGTATTCTCAAAATGTATCGGTGATGCTGTCGGAAAATTTTGTGGTCTTACTGGATCAGCAACACCAAGCCCATCATCTGCAACACAGACCAACAACAATCCAAGCCCCGGAGCCTCTTCAACACCAGGAGCAACTCCAAAACCAACTCCAAATACAGGGTCTAATAATAATTCTAATCTTTAAACCGAAGTTTTCTTTTTCTTATCTTGATTTTTTGTACTGGTCTTTATAGATAATGTTCCTTTTTCATAGGCTTTAACAAAGCATCTTAAAATTTCTGGATCAAAAAGATCTTTCTCCTCGGATAACCTTTGAATTGCCTCTCCTTCTTCCATAAACCCAGAATAAGCACGACCCGAAACCATCGCATCGAATACATCCGCAATAGCAACAATACGCCCGAAGAAAGGAATATTTTCACCCTCAAGCCCTTCGGGATAACCTGTCCCATCCCATTTTTCGTGATGATATTTTACTCCCGATAAAAATCTTTGGGCGTTCGGCATATTGGTAATAATCTCTGCTCCAATGGTTGGGTGAAGTTTCATTTCTTCATACTCTTCAATACTGAGAAGCGATGCTTTTTTAAGAATCAAATCTGGGACACCAATTTTTCCAATATCATGGCAAATGGAGGAAATCATCAGCAGTCTTTTTAACTCACTACTGAGTCGCATTTCGTCAGCAATCGCCATCGAATACCGAGACACTCTTTCTGAATGTCCTCTCGTGTAGGTATCTTTGGCTTCAACAACAGCTACCATCGTTTCAATCATTCCAAATAGCCAACCATCAAGTTCTTTACGTAAAAGTAATGTTTGAAATGTGGGAGCACATCTGAGCACCAGTGCCATCACAAGTTCCAACTCATGTTTAGTAAAACCAGTTCTCCCAGCTAAATCTTTTTCCATATGAATCAGACAAATCACTTGATCTTCATGGAGCATTGGAATCACAGCTCGATGTTTTCCTGGATGTGTAATATTGGGAGCGTGAGCTTCGAGAATTACTCCCTGCCTTCTTGAAATCACATCTTCTAAAGCTCGTTGACTTAGAAGAAAAGGAGCCTTTCCCTGAGAGTGATGGGCCGCCTGCGGGTAAAGTCTTCTCTCATTTTGCGACCAAATAAACAAGGCACTTCGAGAAAGAGTGGGAATTAGTTGTGAAATAAACTTCAAAAGAAGTTTTGCCGCTTCCTCTAAATTCGTCATAATAATAAGATTGGTATGGAACTCATAAATTTTTTTGACATCTTTTAATTCAAGGCTTGATTGATCAAACACATCTTTAGCCCCAATGCGGATCGGTTTAAATTTTTTGATTTCCCGTCCTTTTTCATCGACAATTTCTATCGGCCCTTGCACACCAATTTCTTCAGCAATGAGCATATTAAATTTTAATATTTCCTTATCCAATTGAATTTCTGCTTCGGAACGATAAAAAACTAATTCCGTATTGCCGACTAAAATTCGATCCCCATTCTTAAGGGTGGAATTGATAATTTTATCCCCATTAATATATGTCCCGTTTTTTGAATCCAAGTCTTCAACAATGACATTTCTTCCTCTCTGTTTGACGCGAACATGACACCGGGATATTTCTTTATCATTAAGCCTCAGTTGATTCTCTTCACCACGACCAATACTAAAAGGAAAGCTAGAGAGAAAAACTCTCTGCCCGTGGTCTGGTCCCCTCGTGATAACAAGAAACATCATTGCCTCCTTAGCCCTTACCTCACCTTTTCGGAAAAAAAAAAATTTTCTTAAAAGATCGTGCTAAAGTTTTTACAAAACCAACCGAAATAACAGACATGAAAAAAATTTATATGACATTTTTGTTTCTAATACTATCTCATGAGGGGTATACATCTTCAGAATCAAAAAAATCACGCATCTATGTTATTGATTCCGAAAATAAAACATTCAAAATTGAAAATAATTCCAAAACAGAAGAAGGGAAAATTA
>CAZFSQ010000468.1:0-2135 GCA_964521975.1 uncultured Oligoflexales bacterium
CTGGCAGCACTCCACTTTGTACAATGTAGTCGAGACCGTCTGTTCTTTCTTTGAGGGAAATTAATTCCGAAGTATATGTCCCATAGGCATAATAACAGTCAAATCGTTTGGTTTGTTTTATTAAGTTGAGAGTAATAGAGAGAGGTTCTCCTAATTCTATTTCTAAATGTGTTGCATTTGTAATTGCGTTTGTTGAATTACTATCATCAATATAAAAAGACGATAAAAAACCTTTCGCTGGATCTGTAAAACAGGGACCGCTCGGCGTAATTTCTCTGCCAACGACATAATAATTTCCTTCAGGTAAACCGCGATAGGTTGCTAGAGCAGTATCCAGAGGCGTGATGATGTTATAGGACTTTCCATTCTCAATATTAATAAAATCGACCTCGACTCCGTGAGCTTTTTTTCCCTCCATCACCGTTGTAACCGCAATCGAAGTATTTTCCGTTTCTCCAAAAATAGCTTTAAGCCCCATCACATCATCAGAACTTAATCCCTCCCAGTTAGGATTTCCATAAGACATGCGAGCAGACACAACCGGTGAATGATCCAATCCCAGAATATGCATTTGTTCATGGTGAATGATACTGACGAGATTGTTATCAGGGTGAATGATATCAAACATCTTGGTATTAAAAGTTTCCACACCACCCCCAAAATATGTGGGGAATTTTTTTGACATAAACATGTTGGCACTACCCGCATGTTCATTGGCTGCATCCGTAAAAAGTGACCCTGTTAAATCAATATAAATTTTTCTTTCAAGCCATGTCGGGTCCATTGTCCCCGCAATAATTTTTTCATTCATTTTTGAATCGTATGTCCCACCATAGATATAAGCCAAATTCGGCACACCTGATTTTTCAGCGAGAGTATCGAAAGCATGTTGCCAGATAGCAATGATCAGAGGATTAATTGGTTTTTGTGATTCTGATTGAAAATCATAATAAGAACGAGAGATATAGAATGTAAATTGTCTCTCATCAGGATGAACTTTCAATACATTGGTATTATATCTCCAGCTATAGAATTGGTAGCTAAATAGGTTTGAAGCCATATTCATTAAAACTAATAAAAGTAAATTTATGTTTTTCACATTTTTATTCTCGACGAGAACATTGATTTTAAATTTTAAAAGCTACCCCATCCTGTACTACCATCATGATATTTCGGCCCTCTTCTTGGAATAGAGTCTATGCGTCCGCTGGGAGAACCTGGTGGAGTCATATAAAGTCGGGTCAGCCAACTACAGCTGTTATAGTATTCTGTATATTCTCTTAATGCAGTAGTCCGCTGTTCCTTTTCGGCAGCTAATTGTCTTTGTCTTCTTTCAAATGCTTGCCTTTCCAATATTTCGCGTTGTTTGAGGAGATCTTGCTGAGTTGTTGGTTGTTGAGGTATAGGAACTTGTCTTGTGTTTTGGACTTGAGGAGGGGAGAATCGCTCTTCTGGTGACAGACCAAGAACCACAGTATCATAATATTCTCGCATTTTAGGATCTATAAGTATTTCATATGCCTTAAAATATTTTTTAGGTACTGGATCTGGATTGAATCGTACGATTATATTCTGGTATGCATTTCTGATGTCCTCAAAGGATGAATTTGACGATATATCTAAAACATCATAGTGATTTCTTTCTTTAGCTCCCAAAAATGTAGTAAAATCCAATAAAAGTAAAAATAAAAAAATGTGGCGAAATTTTTTAGTAATCATTATATTTTCCTTTCATGATGCTCTTACTTAATATTTTATCATAGTTTAATTAAATCAAAAGAATTCGTTAAATTTTAGTGAAACTTAAAACCACAGATTTCCATTTTTCATACCCAGAAAAGCTCGTAGCTCAAGAACCTATCCTAGGACGTGATCAATCTAAATTATTAATCAGAAAAAAAGATGGTACGTTTTTTCACGATCATTTTTATAATTTACAAAAATATATTCCAAAAAACGCACTTATCATTTGGAATAACTCCAAAGTTTTTCCTGCTCGTCTCATCGGAAATTTAGAAACAGGAGGAAAAGTTGAAATTTTTCTTTTAGAAGAAACTTCTCCCTCACAATGGAAAGCCATTGGTAAACCCATGAGTAAATTAACACTAAATCGTAAAATACTTTTCACTGATCAT
>CAZFSQ010000469.1:0-2128 GCA_964521975.1 uncultured Oligoflexales bacterium
AGTAAATCGTCAACCGTCTGTCGATAAAGATCTGGAATAGTGCGAACTAATTTTAATTCCACCATGCTATCCAATCTTTTTTCAGAAAGATCTTCAATCTCCACCGCCCGAATCCAATTGAGAATCGCTCCAATTTTTTGAGCAGGGCACAACCGACGATTCATACATCGCAAACGCACATCATCAAATATTAATTTCTCATCACAACTTGGACAATGTTCTGGCCACAAAAATTGACCGGCCACACTTTCGATCACCGATAAAAATTTGGGGATCACTTCCCCTGAACGCACAACTTCGATTTTGTCATATATTTTCAAATTATATGTTTTGACATAAGCAGCATTATGCAATGTCACATTCGTAATCGTTGCTCCACTTAAAAACGTGGGTTGAATAACTGCCACGGGAGTAATGATCCCAAGTCGCGAAGGATACCAAATAATATTTTCAATTTTAGTGACCGCAGTTTCTCCCTGCCACTTGAATGATAATTTATACCGTGGATGATGCGACGTATCTCCCAATTCTTCATGAAGTGATAAATCATTATATGAGAAAACCGCACCATCCACCCCAAACTCATCTTGTTCCATCACATCAAATGTATGCTTTAAATATTTTTTGACATCTTCCGTAGATTTTAAGAATTGAGCATCTGGAGTTTTAAATCCATTTTTTTCTAACCAAGTTATTTTTTCTATTTCTGTCTTAAAACTTAAAGCACCCTCGAATGAAAAAACATCAAACGCATTGAAATTAAAATATCGCATCAGTTCAATATGAGATTTTCTTCCCAGCATCCCTGAAACAATATTGCGTGGTGAGGTGGGTTTTTCTAATTCTAACATTAGCATTTCATCCGCTAATTGAATAAAAGATGACTGACTACAAAAAAGTTCCCCACGTATTTCTGCTATTTTAATTTTAACGAGACTAGCAATTGTTTTTGGAATATCTCCCACCCATAAAATTTTATCGGTGACATCTTCGCCAACTTTTCCATTGCCACGAGTTTTTCCTAAAATAAATTTCCCATATTCGTAAACGAGACTGATGCTATTACCATCGAGTTTTAACATACCGACAACATCATGCTGGTTTTTCCAAACTAACAAATCTTCTTCTGCATATGTTTTATCTAAAGAAAGCATCGGTGTTTGATGTTCTACTTTTTGGGTCGTCGTAGAAGCTTGATCTGTACCCACCATCTGTAGAATAGGGTGCTCAGGTTCTAATTGACGCAACTCATCTTCTAATGCGTCATACGCATGATCAGAAATTTCGGGTTTGCCATGATAGTAAAGTTTTTTATGATGTAAAATGAGGTGGGCGAGTTCACCAATGCGACTAGAATCCATACTACTTCTGATCCAAAAACTTCTTACACGATAGTGGCATCGAATCATCAATCAATATTTTTTTTAAATGCACTTGAGTTTCGGGAGGCAAGGAACAGGAATAACGGTATTGTGAACATTCATCACGATACTCCAACACAAAAGGATAACTATTTCGCTGATCCATTTGGGCTGTTTGTTTCAAATTAAAAACTCGCTCGACTTTATTCCGCATTTTCTCTTCCAACCCTACATACATTTTTTCGCGATCTTTTGCTTGGACTAACAACAGCATATTTTCATCTAAACTTTGTTTAAAAGAATTTAATTTAGAAGTAATAAAAATAACTCTTTGATGTCCCTCAGCATCATAGGTTTTCTCTTTTTCATTTTTTTCTCGCACAAGTTTTAAATCTTTTTGTGCTTTCACCATTTCTTTAGAGATATTTTCATTCTGTTTTTCTAAAGTTTCTCGATAGGCAATCGCTTGACGTTTTTGATCGACAAGATTGAGATATTCTCCAGCAACATCCCTCCGGCAAATATCCCGCAATGTTTCTTGCTCTTTTTCAACAGGTTTATTCTTGTCTTTCTTTTTTTTAGGACTGGCTTCAGGTTTTGCTTCTTTTTTTTCCTCTCCATGACCCTCTGCTTTTTTTTCCGCTCCATGCCCTTCGGCTTTTTTTTCTTCTTTTCCGTGTTCTTCAGCTAGAGCAAATGGAGTTAAAAAAATACAAACAAATAACAAAACTATTTTTTTCATTTTTAATATTTTATTAATGACTTAA
>CAZFSQ010000470.1:0-2117 GCA_964521975.1 uncultured Oligoflexales bacterium
GTTGCTTCGCAAAAGGCGTAAAGAAGTTTGGCCCCATGTTTAATAATTCCTCCATGCTCTTGATCGGTTCCTGGTAAAAATCCTGGGACATCAACAAAAGTAAGAATAGGAATATTGAAGGCATCACAGAATCGCACAAAGCGTGCTCCTTTGATCGACGCTTTGATATCAAGAACACCTGCAAGTGCTGATGGATTGTTGCCGACTAAACCAACAGTAACTCCGGCGAGTCGAGCAAACCCCACAAGCATATTAGAAGCAAAATCGGGTTGAAATTCAAAAAAAGAATTTTGGTCGATTACTTTACTAAAAACATCGTGCATATCATAAGGGTGGTTAGGATTATCGGGGACAATTTTATTTAACTGATTTAAATCTTCTTGCGATGGAGCTTGAAATTCTTTTTGGATGGGCGGTTGATCCATGTTGTTAGAGGGAACATAAGACAACCAACGTTTCGCAGTTTCGATCATTTCCATTTCACTCGTCAGTTTTAAATCACACACACCGCTTCGCATGGAATGTGTATCGGCTCCCCCCAGTTTTTCAAACGATACTTCTTCACCGGTGACTGTTTTAATAACATCGGGGCCTGTAATAAACATGTGCGATGTTTGATCCACCATAAAAATAAAATCGGTGATCGCTGGAGAATAAACAGCACCACCCGCACAGGGTCCCATGATGAGAGAGAGCTGAGGAATGACACCGCTTGATTTGACATTGCGATAAAAAATATCCGCATAACCTCCAAGACTGGCGACTCCTTCCTGAATTCTTGCCCCACCCGAATCATTGATGCCAATGACAGGAGCACCATTGCGTAGGGCCATATCCATTACCTTACAAATTTTTTTGGCATGGGATGAACTTAAGCTGCCACCAAAAACAGTAAAGTCTTGTGAGTAAGCATAAATCAATCGACCTTGTACTTTGCCAAACCCCGTTATAACTCCATCGCCAAGAATTTTTTTATCCTGCATTCCAAATTCTGTGCAATCATGGGTGACAAGTGCATCAAGCTCGACAAAGGTTCCTGGGTCAAACAAACTTTGAATCCGTTCGCGAGAAGTCATTTTGCCTTTGGCGTGTTGCTTCTCTGCTCGGTCCTTTTCACATTCAAGTTGTGTAAAATTTCTCTTAGATAATAAATGATCAATTTTTTCTTGAGTGGTATTCATGGGAGATGATTTCTTTCTCTATTTTTTTAGGAAGCAATAATACGACCTGGAAAATCTTGCCAGAGGTCTTGCATGAATAGTTTTTCAAAAACTTTTTCCCAATCTGGGAAGTTTAATTTTTCAGGAGCTTGGGTTTCAAAGTTTTCTTGCGATTCATTTTTTATTTCTGCATAACCGGATTTTGTCCAGATAAGATCACCATTATTCGTGTCAATTAACATAAGACTTAATAAAACTCTCCTACGAGCTTTCCAAACACCACGATCGTTTGTCTTGTCTTCATCTTGATATGTGAGTAACGGAAAAAGAATGGCATCACTAAATTTGGTGTTTTGACTTAATGTATTGAGCCACATTTTCCATGAGGTTCGATTTTGAATGGATTGATGATAAAAGATTTCGGGTGTTTTACAATCAAAACAATCACCAGGGTTATGTTTCCAATGATCCTGCCACTGTGTTAATAACTCTGTTTTCTGATTGAGTTCCAACATTTTTTGTACAGCTTTAGGAGAAAACCCTTTCATGAAAGGTTGGTCTTTAAAACCTGCGAGGATAAATTCATTGATTTTCGGGCAACTTGCTTTTTCGACTTGTTCGCGATCTTTCATGAGAGGGAGATCGCGATAACGAGCTGCATCAGGCCACAGAACACAATCAAAAACAACAATACGAGCAGGAACAAAGCCTTGATATCCCGTATTAACTCCCTCGCGAACTTGTGAAGTAGGTGAAGATACGCAATGCCAAGTTAAAAACAAAATAAGAATTTGAGATAAAAATAATTTCATTCTAATTATTATGAGACCATTCTTTTTTAATTGAAACAATAAAAAAATTTAAATTGACTCGCACAAAAAGATAAACCATCATGACAATTCTTACTCAACGGGGACGTGGTGAAATTGGCAGACACGCTGGACTTAGAATCCAGTG
>CAZFSQ010000471.1:0-2105 GCA_964521975.1 uncultured Oligoflexales bacterium
AAGGAAGCAAAGGAATTAGGGATGATCTCGGTGATTTTGTAGAGGTGATATTAGCTCCAAAAGAAGTAAGAATGAAAATTGGAGTTGATGAGAATGGAAAAGAACTAACAACATTTCGAGGTGAAAATTTAGCCAATATTAAATTTATTCGAGCCTCAGGGTTAGGATGTAATAAAGCATCTCATAGCCCAACTGAATATCATGATACTCATCTTGTTTGGATATAGAAGACTGATCCCTTTTCTTGCAACTTAAGATGCTAAGCAAAATAGAGAAAATAATAAATTTCATTTTTTTGTTCCCCAAAATATGCGTTTGAAGTAGTAAAAAAATTATACCAAAAAATTCGGGGAAAGACAAAGTTACCTACTTAAACTTAATTTTCTCTGCTTTCACTTTAAAATCTTGATACTCTTTACTCGAATGAATCCAGCCAAAATCTTTGAGCTTCAATGCATCTTGAATTTCTTGCTTATATGTTTTAGGTTCGGATAAATATCCCTTCAAAATAATCATTGCTCGTCCAGAATCACCTATCCTTGCAAAACAGCGGGCAAGTAAAAAACGTCCGCTACGTTCAGCCTCTTTATCTCCTGCCAACCAAGTCCCTGAACGCGATTTTTCTTCGATAACTTTAAGAGCGTCAATTGCTTTTGGGCAATTATCTTTTTTACGATAAGCTGTGGCCAAAAGAATATGACCTTGAAAATCAAGCTCACCTTCTCCTCTAGCTTTTTCCAAAAATGAAATGGCTGAAGAAAACTTTTTTTGCTCAAAATATTTTTTCCCAATTTCATAATTTTTAATATTCGCTGTTGTTTTTGTCTGAGTGTTAGAAATTTTTTGATTAAATTCTTGTAATGACAAAATGGAAAAATTTTTAAGAATATATTTTTTATCTAACAAACATGGAGGGGTTGCTCCCCCATCGCAACAAACTTCTAACAGATCACCAAAAATTTTTTGCTGATTAAGATTCGCACAGTTTTTTCCATTCGGTGATAAATAAATATCAATTGTCTGACCGGCGAGTGCTCCTTTTTTATTTGATAATCCTACTTGCACAGCATCAGAAAACTCAACCTTTGCTTTGACTAAACTACCTCGATAAGTATTAAGAATTTCTGTTCTCTTGCTGGGTGGCAAATCATAAATCCATTGAAACTCTTCTTTCTTACGATCAAAAGAATTTTCAGGGTTAATATCTTGACAGGACAAAATAGAAACACCTACATTGCCTTTGATGTAGGAAAGACATTTAGCTGCTATCCTACCCTCTATAACCACCAGCAGTAATAATGTAAAAGCATGAAAAAAAAAATTCACTAGGCTTGACTCTCTGGTGTCACGGTTAATTCTATAATTTCTTCACCACGCTTAATTTTAATTTTCTCAGCAACACCTGATCTTAGAACTGCTAGTGCTTCCGTATAATCATAGATATTAGAAATTTTTATATTGCCAAGCTGAACAATAATATCCCCAGCTTTCAATCCAGCTTTTTCAGCAGGACTACCAGGTTTCACACCAGATAATTTAACACCCTCGATATTTGTAATTGTGTAGTCTGGAATTGTTCCCAAATATACACGAAACCCCGTCGTAGAATTTGGATTTTTCCACTCTGCATAATCAACTTTTTTACTTCTCTTAGCAACGCTCACCAAAATTCTCTCCATAAGCGTAGAAACTTTTTGAAGACCTTCATAATTAATTTTTTCAAATGTATCGGTCGGTGTGTGATAATCGGGATGCGATCCAGTAAAGGCATTCAACGTTGGAACTTTAACCAGATAAAAAGATGTGGAGTCTGTTGGCAAGAATGGATCTTCAAGAAGAGAAATATTGAAATCCATTACAGAGGAATGTCTCTCCACGAGACCTGCCCACACAGGAGATGACCCACTTCCTTGTAGCATTAAAAAATCTTTGAGCCTTCCCACCATATCTAAATTCAAATAAGCAGAAAGATTTTCATTGATCCAATCTTTGTGTTCAACCGTAAATGCATGAGAGCCGAGAAGCCCCAATTCCTCACCCGACCAAAGAGCAAGAACTAAATCTTGCTTCAAAGATAAACGTCCTAGCTTTTTTAAACTCGAAAG
>CAZFSQ010000472.1:0-2095 GCA_964521975.1 uncultured Oligoflexales bacterium
TTTCCTCATAAATCTCCCATCCATCCTGCAGTGAGTCTGGCAAGCTCTCAAAAAGAGAGCGTTCACTATTTCGAAGTCGAAGGTGCATCATGAGGGAAGTATAGCAGAAAGAAAGCAAAAAAAGCGAAGAATGAAGAAAATTTATTGGATATTTGTATCATTTTAACCTTCGATTTCTCCTCCTCTATATAATATTTTTGCTTCTCTTATTAATCCAAATGGAGGCTCACTTGAATAAAAGCCTATTCTAATCAACTCATTTTTTTCCTTTGATTTTTTTATTATGTTGAATAAATCAATAGCATCATTGCCTACGTCACATCTATCTTCCTTTGAAACAGGTAATGGA
Organism: uncultured Oligoflexales bacterium; assembly: GCA_964521975.1. Classification (GTDB taxonomy): domain Bacteria; phylum Bdellovibrionota_B; class Oligoflexia; order Oligoflexales; family CAZFSQ01; genus CAZFSQ01. The sequence continues at coordinate 350 of CAZFSQ010000472.1, forward strand.
TTTTTTAAGTCAAATTCTAAATATCGTATTTGACCAAAAAGATAGACCCCTCCATCTTTTTCTGCAGTATCTTTTTTTAGATTTCTACAGTTCCCATTCCATTCAGCTTTAAGAAAACGAGTATATTCCTGTTTTTTCTTTAGGGTTTTTTTGTCAAAAATTCCTATATATATACCAGTTGCAAGAATTTTTGGTTGTTCTTTAGAATTTTCTTTTTGTAGAGCATTCCCAGATTCAACTATCAATTTCATGGTATCAAATGATGATTTAATCACCTTAATTTCCTTTGCATTTATTGCATTAAAAAAATCCCAATCTTTCTTTCCAGTTGTAGATTGTGGTGTAAAATTTTCCATTATAATCCATTCTTTTTCAAGATTCTGTGAAGATGAATTAATATCAGAGGAATGAGAAGATGAAGAAGAGAGGAGGTCACATCTTTGTTTTGCATTAAATGCACCAGGAAAAAGCGTGGAATCATTATCGTTACAATCATCTGCTTCACTCCATCCATCTTTATCTTTATCATTATTGTTAATCTTATTTGTTGTACATGCAGAAATAAAAACAAATATGAATAGCAAGATGAAAGTATTAATTTTTTTCATAGCTTGAGAGAAATTGTAAAATAATTATGATATTCTTGATCGGATGTAAAAAGAGAGAGCTTTCCCACCTTTACATTCCAATGAGCATTTACCTCACCATCTTCGTCTTTTTGCTTGATAAAATCTGTAATTTGCTTGATAAAATCTTGGGAAATACGACATTGAATAGATTTATTTTGGATAAGAGAATCATTTATACAGGGGTGTGTAAAAGTTTCAGGATACTTCTTTTTTTCTTTGCCTTCTGCTTCCAGACTGAGAGAAAGAGAATATTCTTCTATAGGTTTTTTTTCATCATTAAAAATAAATTTATCCCAAACAAATTCCAGTAAATTTGAGTCAGTGCTGTCATTACTGAGAATGAGCGTTTTTGTATTACTAAATCCATTTATATATGCATTTTCAGGATTAGAGTATTGAGTAGTAATATGAGCTGGAATATTACCCGGACTATTCACTGAGTTATCAAAAGCTTCGATGATATCGAAACAACCATCGCCATCACTATCTATTGGGAGATGTGAATAATCTAATACCTTTCCTTTTTTTAGATAATCAACAATACAACCGTCAATTAAATTTCTCATTGTTGCTGGATCGCTATTCTGATTGGTGTCTTGGACAAATGGATTAAGGCCATAAGCAATTTCAGTATAATTAATGACATGATTGTCATCCCAATCAGTAAATAAAAAGATAGAAAGAGGAATGAGAAGGACATATCCAAGCATTCCAATATAAAATAAATAATTTCGATTATCTTCCTTTTTAAGGTTAAGGATATCGCCCAAAAGACCAAGTGATATCATTACTGAAATAGTTGATACAACTATGCGAATAAGAAATACATATTCTGGCCAATATTCCGCAATAGCATAGATAACCAACATGCTAAAAATGAATAATGCACGACCAATCCATAAAAAAATTGGTTTAATTTTAAGCCATTGATTTCTCATTATATTGAATAAGCTCATTGAATACTTAATATGCTACAATAATATCTATTATTTGTAAAAAACCTTTTTACCCATGCACAAAGTGCATGATGAGCTTGATGATGAGGTCTTTTTCCTTTGGGTCACTCTCGGCAATGAGAAGAACGAGAGCCGTGAGCGCTGTGTCGTTGAACTTTCTC
>CAZFSQ010000473.1:0-2089 GCA_964521975.1 uncultured Oligoflexales bacterium
ATTCCTCTTGCAGAAATTCCTCAAATGCCAAGTCCAAAAGTCAAAGGCCACGGTGGAGAATGTCTATTAACTCAGGTTGGAAATAAAAATGCTTTAATCTTTACTGGAAGAGTTCATTTATATGAAGGTCACAGTGTACATGATGTTGTATATTATGTGCGGTTATTAAATTCACTGGGAATTAAAAAATTAATTCTTACCAATGCCGCCGGTGGGCTTGATCAAAAAATAGAAGCGGGAGAAATTTTTCTTATCAAAGATCATATCAATTTAATGGGTTTAAATGCTCTTACTGGGATGGAGGGTGGATTATTCGGAGAGCGATTTATAGATATGGGTGATGCTTATGATTTGGAATGGCGAAAAAAAATAAAACAAAAATTAAAATTAAACGAAGGGGTTTATGTAGGGTTATTAGGTCCGACCTATGAGACGCCCCATGAGTCATGGTATGTGCGAAATATCGGAGGAGATCTTGTGGGGATGAGTACCGTACAAGAAGTAATCGCTGCAAGGCAATGTCAGATGAGGGTATTGGGACTTTCTTTTGTAAGTAATTTAGCTTGTGGTATCGGACAAAAATCAAAGCTTTCCCATGAAGAAGTTTTAGCCAAAGGAAAAGAAAGTGAAGAAGTTGTAAAAAGCTGTTTGACTCAAGCATTAGAAATTGTTGTTGGAGAATGAAACAATGAAAAAAAACAAAGAAAATATTGCATCATTTTTATCAGAAGAAAAAATTAAAAAAAGAATTTCTGAACTTGGAAAAAAAATTTCAGATGATTTTAAGAATGAAGATATTGTGATTATCGGGGTGTTAAAAGGTTCCTTTATTTTTCTTGCCGATCTTGTTCGCGAAATTAAAGTTCCTTGTAAGATCGAATTTATTGGGGTTTCAAGTTATGAGGGAACAGAATCTACGGGACATGTTCGCATTACTCATGATCTGTCGGCTGAGGTGATGAATAAAAATGTTGTTTTAGTGGAGGACATCGTTGATACAGGAAAAACGATTGATTATCTGAGCGAAATGATTCGCATGAGATCACCTAAGTCTTTTAAGCTGTGTGCTCTTTTATCCAAACCAGATAAGCATGAACTCAATCAAAAAATTGATTATCTAGGGTTTGAAATTGGTAACGAGTTTGTGGTTGGGTATGGTTTAGATTATGATGGTATGTACCGTGAGCTTCCTTATATTGGAGTTTTAAAATGTTGACAAAAAAATTTCCGCTACAAAATTTATTTTTAGAGCTGACAAAAAATTTAGATTACGCAAGTCTTCGCTTTGAAGATCGGCATGATGAGAAAATTGGTTTTAGAAAAGGGGTAATGGACCCTCTATTTTTAAATGATGATCAAGGCTTCATGATGACAGTTTATCATCGAGGGGGGATGGGGTATGTGGCATCCTCGAATGTAAGTGAAGAGGGAATTAAGAATGCTCTTACAGCAGCAAAAGATATGGCTGAAAATTTTCAAAAGAAATTTGTTATTCCATTTTCTGATATTGCGTTAGAACATCCCAAAGGCAATTATTCTTCACCTGTAGAGAGTTCATGGAAGAAAAAAAATCTCAAAGAAAAAATTGAGGAAATTAGATCGCTTGAAAAAAGATTGAAACAGAGAAGTGAAACGATTGATTGGGGAGCAAATATTTGGTGGACTGGTTTAAGAAAAGAATTTTATACGAATCGAGGTGGAGAAGTTGTTCAGGATTTTGAAATCATGACCCCCTCACTCGATGTGACACTCAGTCATCAAGGTGAAATTCAGACACGCAGTTTTGGATTTCACGCTCATTGCCGTCAAGGAGGAGAAGAAATTTTGTCGCAACTTTCTTTTTCGGAACAACCAGAAAAAATTGCCGAAGAAGGCTGGGAATTGATTCAAGCTCCGAATTGTCCAACAGGTACGATGGATTTATTGCTTGCTCCTGATCAAATGATTTTACAAATTCATGAATCTATCGGACATCCCCTGGAACTTGACAGAATTTTAGGAGATGAAAGAAATTATGCGGGAACAAGTTTTGTGACAATGGATATGTTTGGTTCTTATGAGTATGGGTCTCAAATATTGAATGTGACAT
>CAZFSQ010000474.1:0-2089 GCA_964521975.1 uncultured Oligoflexales bacterium
GAGCGTTCATCGGTTCGCGATGTATTTTGGTCGAAGGCGTGATCGTGCGTAAAGAAGCTGTGCTTGCATCGAATGTCACATTAACTGCATCCACACTTATTATTGATACTCGCGACTCACAAAAAATTGTTGAGCTGCGTGGAGAAATTCCTGAACGCTCGGTTGTGGTTCCGGGGGTACGTGAAAAAGAAATTGCTGGAGGAAAAATTTATCTTGCCTGTGTTTATATTATCGGTGAAAGAAAACCATCCACCGATTTGAAAACATCTCTGAATCAAGTGTTGCGGGATTATTCTATTTCATGATTAATTTATTGTAATGAACATTATCCCCCTTTTTGAATCACACAAAGAATTTATTCTCGGATTTTCTTTTGCCTCCATTTTATTATTCTTGTTAAGCATCCTATCATTACCCATTTTTGTATCCTTTCTTCCGACTCGTTTTTTTATTCAAGAAAAAAAAATGGAAATGAGAGGAATATTTTTTTGGTTTTTTATTCTAGGGAAGAATATTTTTGGCTGGATTTTAATTATGCTTGGAATTTTAATGTTGGTTTTACCTGGTCAGGGGATTTTAACAATACTTTTAGGTCTGGGTCTGATTGATTTCCCTGGGAAGAAAAAAATAGAGCGTAAAATTTTAAGCAACGCTAATATTCGCCAGTCACTCAATTGGATGAGAAGAAAAATGCGGAAAGATGATTTTAAGTGGGATTAGTCTTTTTAAGCTGAAGAATTCTTTGGTAGAGATCATTACGAGATTGAGTTTGGTCCTTAAATTTTTTTAAAATTTCTTGATTTGTTTTTCCTTGATGAATTTCCAAAATTATTTCTTCGTCAGATATTTCTTTTGCATTTCCATAGTTTTTAGGTGGTAGATGCAAAATAGCGGATAATTCACCTTTTTGAGAGTTAGAAATTTTTATCCAAGTTAAAGCATCTGTAATAGATAAAGTTAGATATTCTTCATGAAGTTTTGTCATTTCTCTACCGATGGAAATTTTTGCCTCAGGATACGATTCCAAAATATAATTCAAACACTTTTCAAATTTTTTAGGTGCTTCAAAAAATAAAATATTTTGCGAACGTGACTGCCATGACTTGATTTCATCAAGCAATTTTGATTTTTGATCGGGTAAAAAACCGACAAATAAAAAATCACCCCCATGAATGGGAAAAACGCTCAGAAGTGTTGTTAATGCTGAGACACCAGGAATAGGGATGAGTGAAATATTTTTTTCTCTGGCTGTTTGCAATAAATGAAATCCTGGGTCAGAAATTTGAGGTGTCCCGGCATCAGAAATGAGGGCGAGACTTATACTCTCGTCTAAAATTTTTTGACAAATTTCTTGTGCGGTTTTTTTTTCGTTATGATCATGTAACGCGATCATTTTTTTATAGGGAATTTGCAACGCTGATAAAAGTTTTTTAGCGTGGCGAGTGTCTTCGGCGGCAATGATATCCACTTCACCTAAAATTCGTTTGGCTCGTAAGGTGATGTCTTCCAGATTGCCAATAGGAGTGGCGATAATAAAGATGGAACTCATAATTGTCTCAGTTTAAAGTAAAAACATGATTTGTATAAAATTTTTCACTTTTATATTTTTTTTCTCCTTTGCTTATACTAGTCCTTTGTTTTCAGAAACTCAAACGCAAGAAAAAATAAAATTAGAAATAGCAATAGGTGAAACAATTTTAACTTCAAAAGAATATATGGAGAATGCATGACAGAATTACCAAAACAACAAGCAACAAATAATAAATCATTCATCATTGTGTTCTTCACTTTATTTTTAGATATTCTCGGTTTTGGTATTATCATCCCCATTCAATCTTTTTATGCCGAATCTTTTGGTGCTCCAGCAACAGTGATTACGCTTTTAGGAACATCATTTTCATTGATGCAATTTATTTTTGCTCCTTTTTGGGGAAGATTATCGGATCGTATTGGTCGAAGACCCGTTGTTCTTGTCAGCGTATTTATTTCCTCCATTTCATTTTTTATTTTTTCACAAGCGGATGAACTTTGGATTTTATTTGCTTCGCGAATGTTGGCTGGGTTTGGAAATGCGAATATCGGAGCCGTG
>CAZFSQ010000475.1:0-2073 GCA_964521975.1 uncultured Oligoflexales bacterium
AAATTTCACCGCTTATTTTGCTTTTTTTTCATAGATAAATTGATGGAGCGATTTCATTTGACCAGCACTTGTTGATTTAACTTCGATGGGAATAATTTCTGAGTTGAGTTGAAGAACAAAATCAATTTCTGCGTTGCCAGTTTTACCTTCGCGTAGCCAATAAAATAGTTCAGGTCGCATCGAGGTGTCCTGAGATGCAAGCATTTGTTGGGCCACAAATTGTTCTGCCTGTGTTCCTTTAAAGATGCTGTTCAGGTGTTCATGAGAAATAGGTTGAGTTAAACCTTGTAAGAAATTTAGCAATCCAATATCGAGCCAAAAAACTTTGTATACATTAAAGTCTTTTTGGGCAGTAACGGGAAGACCAGAGCAATTTGAATGATGAACGTGTTCAATAATTCGAGCTTGATGAAGTAGTTGGATACAGTGTTTGATGTTGATGGATTTTTCCTCTCCGAGGAGTTCACTATATTTTATTTTTTTTCCGATATGATAAGGAAGTTTTCTATAAATTTGCTGTAGCCTAGTTAGTTCGTTTCTTTTAGCATATTTATGAAAATCATCCATATAGGTGGTTGAAATATTTTCAGATATTTTTTTTAATTTTGTAAATGATGATTGTTCTGTAAATTGCTGCACAACTTCTGGCATCCCACCCATAAACATATAAGTTGTGAGTTGGTCGATGAGTTGCCGATGGAGTTCTTCTGTCCAATGCTTAACTTTTATTTTTTTTTGTGAGAAGAGGTCAAGTTTTTCTTTGAGCCATATTTGATTTCTGGCAGTGAGAAATTCTGGGGAGGTCATTGGAAAAATATGCATATATTCGATACGCCCAACAGGCATTGAAAAATTTTCTTCGGCCAGGGCAAATTCAAGAAGCGATCCTGCTGCAATGATGAGTAACTCACTCATTTCTTCGTAGAAATATCTTAAAGCTGCGATAGCATTCGGTGTTGCTTGGATTTCGTCTAAAAATAAAATATCTGTTTTAGGATTGATGTCGTGTCGTAAAATTCCTTCCAGCTGTAATTTGATTTTTTGGATATCAAGAGTAGCAAAAACTGAATCCATCGAACGATGTTTTTCCAGATTAATTTCTCGGATATTTTTTTTAATTTCTTGGCAAAAATTCCGCACTAAAGTGGATTTTCCTACTTGCCGAGCACCACGCAGTACAAGAGGTTTTCTTTTTTTACTATTTATCCAATAATTTAATGTATTTGAGTATTTTCTTAGGATAGTAATACCCCTATTTTTAGACTATTAATGTATATTAATACCCCTATTATTGTATGATAAATTAGGATGGGTGGTCAAGTGAATGAATAAAATTAAAAGTTAGGAATAGTTTAGTGTTTAGAATTAGTGCAGGAGCCATTGTTACGAAGGATATTCCACCTTATGCCATTGCTGTTGGGAATCCAGCGAGGGTGGTGGGGTATCGGGGAAAAAATGAAATTAAAAATTAGGAATATTTAATTGTCTTGTTTTATATTCAGGAAATAATTCATAAGGTGATCGAGTTACAGCACCGCGATCATATAACTTTGTATACCAATTATAAGCTCCAGCTCGAAGATGTTCAGGATTCATGCTTTTTAACTCTTCCGAAGAATTAATACCTCTAGCGATTGACCAGTTTCTATAAACACTCATCAGCATATCTTTGTTTGTCATTAATTGAGGATCGCTTCCCTTATACACAACTTGTCCTCCATTTTGTTTAGGAATGGAATTTCCCATATCGTATAAATCTCCGCCTGTTTGCTGATTAAATAATGCGATAGCCATATTATCAATTCTTCGGCCTTTTTCATTATTGTCGAGTGAAGATGAATTCCTAACTTTTTCAGCTTCTCCCATCAAGTATTGCCATCGTGCAGAATTTTTCATTTGAGAATCACTAAAATTAGAATTACACATAGGTAAATGTGGAGAAATTGTACAATCGTTTTGGTAATTGTTCTCATTTAATTTTCCATTCAGCTTTTCTATTGAACCCCCTAAATCGCCAATTTCTGCGGCAAAGAAATCATCGTCACGGCGGGTAGTTGTTGATGGTGCATTCGA
>CAZFSQ010000476.1:0-2062 GCA_964521975.1 uncultured Oligoflexales bacterium
ATGTTCACGATTTAAAAAGTGATAGGAATTATCATAAGTCCACTCGTGAACCCCCATTTTTTGACTATGTAGATCAAACGATTCTTTCGGTAAATTTTTTTCATCTATATTTTGACAAAAAGCGTGTATCGCTTTGGCAACTTTATGGCCATGAGCCACAGCCCAAATAATATTTTTAGGACCAAACGCGGAATCGCCACCAAAAAAGACTTTTGGGTTGGTTGATTGATGTGTCTCGTCATTTAATTCAGGTAATTTTTTTTGGTTAAACTTGATGCCGCAACTTTCTTCAATAAAGTGATAAGAATTGTTTTGACCAATGGCGAGCACCACTTGATCCACTTCGATTATTTTTTTAGATTTACTTGGATCAAACTCTGGATCAAAATTTTTATTTTTATTATAGGCAGAAATGAGCGGCTGAAACTCAACACCTTTTAATTTTTTATTTTCAGAAATAAATTTTACGGGAAGTAAATTATTCAAAATCTCGACACCCTCATCCTCGGCATCTTTTTTTTCCCAAGGAGAGGCGAGCATTTCTTCATATTTTTCTGGAGCCACGACCCAAACTTTTTTTGCCCCCATTCTCAGAGCTGTTCGACAACAATCCATAGCGGTATTACCTCCGCCAATCACCAGCACGTTTTTAGAGGAAGTTTTTATATGCTCAAAAGCAATATTGGCGAGCCACTCGACACCAATAAAAACATTTTTTTGGATATCAGAGCGACCTGGAATATTTAAATCACGTCCCAAAGGAGCACCAATGCCAATAAACACAGCGTCCCAATTATTTTTTCTATCAGTTAACAATTTTTCAAAAGATTTGATTTCATGATTTAAAAAAATATTTAAACCCATCTGAGTAATAAAACCGATTTCTTCATCTAAGACAGATTCAGGAAGCCTAAATCCTGGGACTTGACTTCGCATGGCTCCACCCAGCTTATTTTCTTTTTCAAAGAGAGTGATGTCATATCCGAGAGGCAATAAATCATTGGCTACGGTTAATGACGATGGGCCGCTGCCAATTAAAGCAATTTTTTTTCCATTTTTTTTCTTGGGGGCTGAGGGTAAAAAACTTTGGATGTCGCCTTTATGATCAGCAGCAAAACGTTTGAGACGACAAATGGCCACCGGTTCTTTTTCTACACGACCGCGACGACACGCAGGTTCGCAGGGACGATCACACACCCTACCAAGAATTCCTGGAAATACATTACTCTCACGATTGACGAGATAGGCTTTTTGATACTCTTCCTGTGCGATCAAACGAATATATTCAGGGACATCGGTATGAGCTGGACATGCCCATTGGCAATCAACGACTTTATGATAGTAAGAAGGGTCATTTGTATCAGTACGATTCAGCATCTAGTTAATTAAATTATTATGAATTGAAAATTTCGGAAAGGTGAAAAATTTTATCTTTCTGTCTTATAAGGCATCCCAGAAATAGCGGCTTCAAAATATAAAGGATGAATCCACCCCCCACCCACTCTGAGCACTTCAGGGGTTGACCAATGACCATCACGGTCATGCGTATAAATAAATGTTCCTCTTGATCCAGAAAAACCTATTCCAGAATAGTGGGAACTGAAAATGACATGGTGAAAGCCATCAAAGTCAATCAAGGTTTTTATATCTGCGGGCATTCCCGATTGGAAAGCATAATTTTCTTCGATATCAGGCATTCTAATATCGGACTCTTCTGTAATATTAAAATCTAAAATCTTGCGAAATTCTGTATCCGAAGACAATTTTTTTTCGTAACTTATCATTCCGTAATATGTCATATCAGGATTACTTACCGCGTAGTTTGTTGAGATAACGATTTGACTTCCATCTTGATTGATCGACATATGGATTGGATATGTATAATCCACATATTGTACAACTTCGTGTGTCCAGTTTCCTGAGCGATTGGTTGAAAAATAAATAGCCAGCCTACTATTTAATGTTGTGCAAGTGTACGTTAAGTAAATAAAACCTGATGTATCAATACTGGCATCAAGAAGATCACTATAATAGTTTATGCAATGATCATTTGTAATCCCGC
>CAZFSQ010000477.1:0-2060 GCA_964521975.1 uncultured Oligoflexales bacterium
CAAAAATATCGAGCTGATTCGGATGATATTTTGAATCGTAATCGAAGTTTGCACTGGCGTAAATGACAGATAGTGACTGACCTCTAGATAGAGAAATCCTGCTATGGGAATTAAAGTCCCAGTGATGATTTTCCATTTTTCATCAAACTTAAAAATGACCATCGGGATAATTAGGTAGGAAAATAACAAGTAATGAATACCTGCTTCTTTCCCAAATGATGCAGCGTAGTAAGTTGCTGAGATATTTGTGCTTAAAAGTAATAAAAAACGTGACGCATTAAAAAAACCATGCGTATTTAGTATTCTAACAGATAGAAACATGCCAATGATTGGAATAATCGTAATTGAAAGCGTGGGTGAATATTGAAAAAAAACAAAAATATAGGGAAACGCAACGCATGCTAGTATTAGTGCTATGTAGTTGGAGATCTTAATTCGATATTGAATTTCATCAGAAAGACTTAAAAAATGCCTATTTTTGAACAACACTAACCCCCACTGTATCTGTCCGTAGATTACAACCTTTTATTGTTGGCGTCAATATATTATTTTGATCCTAGTTTTATTCCAATTTCTGAAAATATTTAAATGCATTTACAAGTACACCAGCACCAAAATTCTGAAGTGCTTCACTGTAACGTGGAATTAATATCTCCCAGATATCTTGACTCCCCCAACCTAGACATGTGTTAATCCACTCTCGTGCTTCTTTTAGAAATTTTTCAACATCGTCCTTATATTTTTCTGGGACAATTACAGATTTTTCTTTGACTCCGATTTCAAACTCGTTGATTAGTTTTTTTATTTCAGATAAAGACTCATTACCTCGTTGTGCCACAGTGTCGTATGCCACCTGAGGATCTTTACCATCCTTAATTAAAATGTCTATTCGATTAAAGCTAGGTATGATTTTTAAAATTTGCATTAACATTTCTTGAGGTGGTAATTCGTTAATATTTGTTACAGATTGATGAATTACTTTGTCTAATTTTCTATAAAAATTTACTAAATAACAGAGATTTTTATCTTTAATCGCATCACACGAAGTGCTGCTTTCGATGTAGACAGATATCTTATCCCATCGGGTATCTATTTCTTGGAGAATAGTTAATAATTTTTTTAAACGTTCTCTAAATTTTTTTTGGTGAGAATTGACGTCATTGTGACTTTCTACAAGCTTGGCTGTAAAGTCACCGATATATCTAAGTTCTGAATTTTCGATTAGAGCCTCTCGATCTATTTTCTTCATTACACCCCCAAGTGCAATTGCGTGAACACTTCCAGATAAATCCTCCTTTACTTTTTCTAACGCCGCTGCTGATGGCCATTCTAGTGAGAATGCTTGGCGCGCTTCAATCACTGTTGAGTCTAAATATTGCTGTAATGTTAAAAAGAAATATTTTGGGATTGTTCCTCCTAGATGCTCTCTCATGCGACTAGTGACAGAGTTCATACTCCTAAGCTTGGGGGATAACTTTGCTTTTTCAGCTTCATCAGAGGTCATCTTGCATGCCTCCATAATTTTTGCATTATCCTGTTTAACGATATCTGGATGCTCAACTAAGCTAAATACATCCCTATCTTCATCATTTGCAAACAAGGCTCTAATCCAAGTATCACACAATCTTCTTTCTTGAAATGAAAATCCTGGAGTTAGTTTACCGTCTTCTTTGAATTCAGAAGGAAATGCACAGTGGACTAAACCAGAACAAAATGTTGCTCGTAACATCTCTAATTTTTTGCCTTCGTAAATCCCCATCTCTGAAGCCCATTGCAGGCCAAATTGTTCAATGGATGCCATTTCGCATTCTAGATCCTGTTCGCATTTTACGTGTGGAATATATGTGAAGATAGAGGTTCTAATTTTTTGTGATAAAAAGGTGTATTCCAGATCGATACAAGCAATATCTGGATCTTGAGTGTCTCGAGTAATTTTAAGAATTGTGATTAGTTGTTTTTGGCGGTGTCTCTCTATTTCACTTACAAAGTTTCCGAGAGTTTTACTTTTGATCCCAAGCCTAGAAAATGCATCGCTTTTAAAAGTAATTTCCGTTTTTTTT
>CAZFSQ010000478.1:0-2048 GCA_964521975.1 uncultured Oligoflexales bacterium
TTCACTCATCACATCATTGGAATTACTAAGGAGAGCAAACACTCCGCCATCATCATCCGTTTCTTCTGAAGAAGTTTGTTCTGCTGTGACACCTTGCGACAGAGGAATGTCTTTGGCCTTTTTTTCTACCTTCACATTAATTCCTGAACAAGCGGCAAAAAAAATCATGATCAAAATTTTGCTTACAAGTTTCATTTTTTATCTCCATAATAAATTCAATAAAATATCAAATCCGTATTGATTATTTTCATCGACATAAAAAAAAAAAATAAACTGAAATTTTATTTTTTATAAAAAATCGGCTTGTAAGGTGTAAAATTGAGAGGGAAAAAGATGATTGTTTGGGGAAAGGTAAAAATTTATTTAGGGTGCAATTTAGGTTGAAATTTGATGTCTATATAGTGGATGATAGCGAAATGTCAAAGACAAAGGGGAATTATATGGTGGCTCAACAACTCAAAGGAAAAATTATTTTATTTCAAGCTGAAAATGGGAAAACCAATCTTCAGGTGCGTGCTGAAGAAAATACTGTTTGGTTATCTCAAAAAAACATGTCTGAGTTGTATCAAGTTTCCGTTAAAACAATCCATGAACATGTCACAAATATCTATGAAGATCGTGAGTTAAAACCAAATTCAACTATCCGGAAATTCCAGATAGTTCAATTAGAGGGAACACGAAATGTAAGTAGAGTTGTGGAGCACTATAACTTAGAAATCATTTTAGCTGTTGGTTATCGCGTTAGAAGTCATCGAGGTGTTCAGTTCCGGCAATGGGCTACAACACAGTTGCAAGAATTATTAGTCAAGGGCTTTGTCATGGATGATGAACGCTTAAAAGAGGGAAACTCAATTGGACAAGACTATTTTGACGAACTCATTCTTCGTATTCGCGATATTAGAGCATCTGAAAGAAAGTTCTATCAAAAAATTACAGATATTTATGCAACAAGTATTGACTATGATCCTCAAGCAATTATTTCTCAAGAATTCTATTCTACAGTTCAGAATAAACTTCATTGGGCAATTCATGGTAAAACAGCTGCTGAAATTATAAAGACACGAGCAAATGCTGAAAATAAAAATATGGGTTTAACAAGTTGGAAAAATTCGCCGGATGCTCCAATCAGAAGACAAGATATTATGATCGCTAAAAATTATCTTTCTGAAGATGAATTATCTGCTCTAAATAGAATTGTAGTCATGTATCTTGATTATGCAGAAGATCAAGCAAGTAATCGTAAGACAATGTATATGAAAAGTTGGGTCAAAAAACTCGATGCTTTTTTGCAATTTAACGAAAAAAATATTTTAACTCATGCGGGCACAATATCTCATCAGATAGCAATTGAACATGCTGAAAATGAATTTAAAAAGTATGAAGCAAATCTTAGACAAGTACAAACACTAAAACCTACAAGTGATTTTGATAAAATTGTTGAAACTTTTTCTAAAAAACTTCCAAAACAATCTAAGAATAAAAAAACATGACACTTAAGAAAAATTTCTATGTTGTTTACTTTTTAGCCTTTAATAAAAATATTCATATTTTATGTGCCTTTAAAAAGACAACGCAAAAAACCGAACTAAGATATTTGGAACTGGCACAACAAAGACTAAGGGAGATTTTATGAAAAAAACATCTGCGGAAAAACTTGCCAAAGAACTTGGTATTTCAAAATCAAGGAGTTTAGAAGCTATTATGAAAGCACAACTTATTCGTGCTATCGTGGATGCTGCTGAAGATCAGGATATGACTCATGAACAAATTTCCAAACGATCTGGTATTCCTAGAAGTTCTGTGACTGGGATACTATCGGGCAGCTTGCAAAAAGTGACCTTAGATCGAATTCTGAAACTCGTAGAGGTCGTCAATCTAACAGCAGAGATTCGTACCAAACGTGCAGCTTAGCAAGATTATTTGGATCAAAAATCAGGACAGACAAAAAATCACCCCATCTTCGCATCGACTTCCGTAAATCTATAGAAAATATTATCAGCACTCTCTTTGGCATGTTCTTGAATATATAATTTTAAAATGGTTGCTTC
>CAZFSQ010000479.1:0-2030 GCA_964521975.1 uncultured Oligoflexales bacterium
CATCAATCACAGCACCAATTTTACAAGCCCTGTTACGAACAGCTCGAGAAGCCGATATTTGATTTAAAAAATTAAAAATAAATTTTCCACGTCTTGTCACCACCTCAGACTGATCAATACCAAAATAAATATAATCCATAATAACCGCATCCCCAGCATAACCACGAGGCTTTTCAAAGCTTCTTCTTGTAAAAGGACATTCATGCAGAATAGATGTAAGACGATGCGCCTGTATTAACGGTATTAATGCGCGCCACTCTTCTGGGGTGCTTGCATTAAAAACTTCCTCCAATCCATAGAACAAATGACCCATAGCTCGAGCCATATCATCGACCTGCAAAAGAGTTTTATCTAATATCAAAGCCACCGACTCCAAAAATGAAGTAACAAAATTGCTAGTGGCGGGACCGCAAAGATTAAGAAGAAACTGTTCGCGAGACCAAGAAAAACAAGCAACACTTTTATTCTCTAACATAACTAAATCTCCAATTTTTATATTTGGGCTAATTTTTAAAAAAGCCACGCTCTTGGTTTTTACATAAGAAGTAAAAATCATAACTCAGAAAAAGATGTCATCTCGAGTAAAAAGATTAATATGCGACAATAAAGGCGGTCAGAAGACAATAGTTTTAAGATCTTCACCCTAAACTTTCAAAACCGATTTAAAATGCATAAAACACAGTAAAAAATATAACTATTCCGACTTAACACCCTGCTGGACATCCATCAAAAATCAAATCATTATTTAAGCCTTCTCCAGAAACAACTATTTTCTTCGAGGTTTTCGCACTAAAGAGCCCTACAATATTTTTTTTGACAAGAATTACTTCTTGTCGATCGATAAAAGCTGGCTCTTGGGAAGCGGCATCAATCAATATTTGGAATCCTACAGATTGATGAGAGCGGGGGAGCCTCATATTAAAGAATAGTGTATTTATTGCCGTTTTATTCATAAAAAACCTCTTAACTATGCCCTGAAAAATGCCTGCAAACACCTACTAATCCAAAAAAATACAAAAAATTTATAATTCAAACGATATATTTGATAAAAGCATATTACATATATAAATAATAAAAAATGTCAGGCAAATAGCGGACAAACTTTGAAAAATAAGGAACATACTAAATTTAGAACCACTTGCCATGATAGCAAGGCGCCTAACACAAAAGCATTTTTCTAATACACTGCCCGGGAATTTATCGGATATATTCTAGAAACACAATCACTACAATTATGCAAAAAATAATGATAAAAAACTTTCTCATAGAAAAAAAGCAATCCAAGGCGAAGACTGTATTCAACAGAAAAATTAAAAAAATAAATGATCTTGTATTTTCGTCAAGCAATCAGAACAGTATTTAATTTAAAAAAACGCGGGGCAGTTTAAATATATCGAAAACAAGAACCTCACATCGCTTGGAAAGGGACATTATTCAACATTTCAAAAAAACCTAGCGATGGAATCGTAACTTGGATTGAAGGCTTTTGCTAGACTTAAAAAAGCATTTTTTACTTATTAAAATTAATAAGCTCTACCAAAAAATGCCATCAACATGAAAAAATTAACAAGGTCTCTCAACCACTGTCTTTAAACTACCTACTAAACTTGCATGAAAAAAATAGGGCAAGAAATGAATCTTCTTGAAAAGGGACATCTGAGCAAAGATACAAATGAAATCAAACACAGCAACAACGACATTCGAAACTTCTTAAAAAATAATGACCAAATTTTAGGTCGCACCTACCCCAGAGCTGTCAAAAGCAAGACCTAAAAAACGCATAAAATAAACCGAAAAAATTAGATGCTCACAATTAAAATGATCAAACAACGAAATTTTTGCAACGAAAATCTAACGCAATGACGAGATCGGCCAACAAACTTATGAAAATAAAATAGACGGGAAATTACCGGACAGATTTTAAAAAAATAACATCTATACTAAGCACAACACTGATAACGGAGAGAAGCCCCATGATCAAAAGCCCAACGATAGAAGATAAAAAAAACAGCCCATCAGAAATAGTCGAT
>CAZFSQ010000480.1:0-2021 GCA_964521975.1 uncultured Oligoflexales bacterium
TTAGCCCGAAAGAAGAAACTCCATCGTCACTTGTGATACCTGCTAGACCACTATCGCTGCGTTTCCTCTTACAACCACCCACCACACTTAACATTGATACTATCAAAACCATCAATTTAATTTTCATATCCCTATCTCCTCTATCTAAATCCATCTAAAACAAAACCCGTCATCATGATCGTTATAATCACAAGAATTCTTAAACTAATTTTTGTATTTTATTGAAATGGTTAAGAAAAATTTTGTGAAATTAATTTATTATTCCACAAATCTGCACAAAATTTTTGCCAAGGATAAACAATAATTCCATTGTCAAGTTTTCTTAAATTTTCATCACATGAAACGATATAATAATTTTTTACCAAGTCTTCTTCTTTAAAAATTAAAAGAGACTTGCAATGTTTTTCTAGTGCTAAGGAAGTGCTTTTAATTTCCAAAGCAAATTGATTTCCAACAATAAGATCCACTTCATGTTGTGATGTGGATCGCCAATAAAACATTTTATGAATACTTCGTGAGTAACTTAAATAAGCTTTGACCTCGTTAATAATGAAATCCTCGACGGCTTTCCCAAATAATTCTGACTTGGGTTTTATTTCGCCACGATTGGCTAGAATATTCACAACCCCTAAATCAAATAAATAAAATTTGGATTGCGAAACCGCTTTCCTTTTTTTGGTTTTTGCAAATACATGAAGTTGCTCGCCGATTAAAGTGTCTTCCAATATTTCGATATAGGAACGAATCGTTTTAGGAGACACCCCACAATCACTTGCGAATGAATCCAAATTGATTTCCTCGCCATTACTCAGAGCCATTAAATCTAAAAATTCTGTAAATGACTGAACATTTCTTAGGTGAGCTTCCGCTTGAATTTCTTCTCTAAGATATAAAGCTGCATAGTTAGAAAGTTCTTCCTGAAAATTGGGTGAGTGATAAACTTGTGGTAATCCTCCTCGATTACAATATTGGAGCAAATTAAAATCAGTAATTTCATGACTGGTCAGTGGATACAAGAAAGCTTGCCACGCTCGTCCAGCCAATAAATTAGCTGCACCACGCTTTAATTTTCTTGCACTTGATCCAGTTAATAAAAATTTAATATTTTTTTTGGCAATGGTCCGATGGACTTCATCCAAGAGAGAGGGAATTTTTTGGATTTCATCAATAACAATTATTTTATCAGTGTCTATGATCTCTTCATAAATGAGCGAAGGGTTTCTGATAAGTTTATTATAAGTTCCTGAATGAAGAAGGTCATAAACTTTTGCATCTTTTAATTGTGCAGCAATCATTGTTGATTTCCCTGTTGCTCTTGGCCCAAAGAGAAAAAATGATTTTTTGTCCAATAATTCATTCAAATTAAGAGTGCGGTGATATTTTGTTTTCAATACGTAAACTCCTTTTTTTTATGTAAAAAAAGCACATCATATCCCTAAAATAGCAAATCTAAGTAAATCATTCAATGATGTGAAGCTATATATTACCTATAAGTCTTAAATGTTGTACAATATAGACATATGTATAAAAGATTATGCAGACCTTCATTACAAAATAGTTTTTTTCTGTTTGGTCCGAGGGGGACAGGAAAATCAACTCTCCTTGCTCAACTTTTCAAATCCGAAGAAGCATTATTCATTGACCTTTTAGAGCCAGATCAAGAAAGATTTTATTCCAATCCACAGCTATTACTAGAAGCTATAAAAACTTCTCGCCTTCCTTGGATTATTATAGATGAAATTCAAAAGTTGCCAGCATTGTTAGATGTCGTTCATATAGGAATTGAGAAGTATAAAAAAAAATTTGCACTTACAGGGTCAAGTGCAAGAAAACTGAGAAGAGGGTCATCTAATTTACTTGCAGGAAGAGCCTATGAGTTTAAATTACATCCATTTTCGTTTTATGAACTTCCACAACAAAATTCCATTTTAAATTTATTAAAATATGGAATGCTGCCAAAAATATTTTTTACTGAAACAGAAATTGATAAAAAAAGATTTTTAAAAACCTATGCCAATACT
>CAZFSQ010000481.1:0-2004 GCA_964521975.1 uncultured Oligoflexales bacterium
AATGGCTGATTCACCGATACCTTTTTTGGTTTTGCGAAAATCTGTCGCTTACAATTTTAACCGTGAGCATTTAAAGTTTTTAGTGGCGGATGATTTAACATCAGCTTCCGAAGAAGCGATTTTAACGGCATTTGACTTCGCTTCTGCTTTTGATGGTTCCCATTTAAAACATGTTCACATTAATGAAGTTTCTAAAGAGCGATTTGAAGCGGTGTTTAAACAGGCTGCTATTGATTCTCAAGCAGTTTCGGGTGACGTCTTTACTCCAAGTACCATTTATAAAAATCTTGAAAAAAGTTTGATTGAAAAGTTAACCACACGAGTTCCTGGACGAGTAGAATTACTTAAAGCTCATAGTGGCGAATATTCTGTCGGTCTTTTAACGGGAGAGCCAGGAACGGCTTTACAAAAAGAAATCGACACATTTAAACCCGATGTGACAATTTATGGTCGTCATCGTACATTTCACACCAAACCATTTAGCATTGGAAAGATGCCTTTTTACTCGATGCTAGAGGGTGATCGAGCTGTCTTGATTGTTCCACCACAAAAATAAACTTTATTCATATCAAGTTAAGTTGGCGGCAATTATTTGGAAAGAATATTGGAGGAAGCCTACATTCTATCAATTTGATCGTTTTCTCAGTAATTATTTTAGGGAAAATAAAAAAGTAGGAAAAAAAGACCGCCATAATATTTCCGAAATTTTATTTTTTAGTTTGAGGAATATTTTTTCCATGTTGAATGTTCATGATATGGAATCATTCATTACTGAAATTAAAAAAACTCCGGCAAATTTAATCATAGAAAAAATGCTTGAAAATAATTTTCCTAAAAAAAATTATATAGAATGTTTTTGGAAGAATGAATTAACGGAGCGAATTAAAAAATCGAGTTGGAGTAAAAGTGATGTCCATTTATTTTTAAAAAACCAATTTACTCAACCACCGATATGGATTCGTTTAGCAGATCAAAAAAAATATTTTGAAATGAAAAAAGATTTTTTTGAACATCAACTTGAGTTAAAAAAAGAAAACGATTTTTATTTTGTTTCTGGGAATTCTTCATTGCAAAATACGAAAAGTTTTCGTGAAGGTTTATTTGAAATTCAAGATGCAGCGAGTCAAAAAATTTCACTTGCTGTGGGTGCTCAGCCCGGAGAATTTATTTGGGATGCTTGTGCTGGAGGCGGTGGAAAAACTCTAGCTATTGCATCGACGATGGAAAATAAGGGTGTAATCTATGCAACAGATTTAAGAAAATATAAATTGGATGAAGCAAAAAAAAGAGCGACTCGCAGCAAATATTTTCATATTCGATTTAAAGAGTGGGATTTAACCCAAGGAGCATTTTTACCTAAAGAAATTCAAAAGCATGGTGGCTATGATAAGATTTTAATTGATGCTCCATGTTCCGGGTCGGGAACTTGGCGAAGAAATCCAGATGGCATGTTTCGTACTCATAGAGATGATTTAGAGAAACTTAATCAACTGCAAGAAAAAATTCTTGAAAATGCTGTTTCAGGGTTGAAAAAAAATGGCAAAATAATTTATGCAACCTGTAGTTGGTTTGTTCAGGAAAATGAGAGTGTGGTGGAAAAGTTTTTAGAGGAGCATAAAAATTTTAAGTTAGAGAAAATGGAAGTCGTAGGAAATCCAAGTATGGATAGTGATACGATGTTTTCTAGCGTATTTAAAAAAATAGGATGACAGAAATTTTTTTATCTCTTTATCTTCGCAAATCGAATTCTTTTTGGATTCGCGGCTTCAGAACCAAGACGTTTTTTTCGATCTTCTTCATAGTCTGAAAAATTTCCTTCAAACCATACAATTTTTGAATCGCCTTCAAAGGCTAAGATATGCGTAGCAATACGATCTAAAAACCATCGGTCATGGGTAATCACGACAGCACAACCAGGAAACCGCAATAAGCCTTCTTCTAAGGCTCTTAGCGTATTGACATCCAAATCATTGGTTGGTTCATCTAATAAAATAACATTGGCTC
>CAZFSQ010000482.1:0-2003 GCA_964521975.1 uncultured Oligoflexales bacterium
CATTTTTGACAAGATCCCCAGGCACTCGCTTCGCTCGTTGGGGATGACAATTCTCTGCCTTCAAACACCAACATGCTATCTTTCTATTTTTCAACTTTCAAAAACGACCCATTCACCCAAATCAATTTATCTTGCCCTTGAAAACCTTCTTTTGCTGAGACTAAATTATTTTTATCTTCAAAACCATAATAATGTTTACGACCATAGCGTTGCACCATCATTACTTTTCCCATTATGGTCCCCGTAGGAACATTCCCTGCGGCATAAGGCACTTTCCATTCATCAAATTTATAAATGGTAACCTGCCCCGATCCCCCATCATAATCATTCACCGCTTGATATTCCAATTTTTGTTCGGGGTCCCAAGGAATATTCTCCCCTGGGTCATCCATCGAACCTGTAGAATTCTGCTGAGGTGGAATGGGTAATGTTGATTTTAAATTTTTAGTTTGTGCCCATAAATTAAAATCCAAAAAACAAAAAATCCAAACATATTGCAAAATATTTTTGTAAGCATTTTTCATGCTCAACTTTTCGGATATTATCAAAAAAAATAGATAGGAATTTTTTACCTATTTAGGAACAATCGCTGTTATATTTTGCGGACCATCTTTTGTAATTAGAATATCATCCTCAATTCGCACACCACCCAAATGCATCCATTTATCTACTTCACCCCAACAAACGTGGTTATGGTAAGTATTTTGCTCTTTTTTCGATTCGAGCAATGCTGCAACAAAATAAATTCCAGGCTCTACTGTCACCATAAAATTCTCTTCAAGCGGCAAATTAAATCTCAATCGAACACCACAAATCTGATCAGGAATAGCATTAGGTAACCCTCCAACATCTCTCACACGATGCCCCACCATATGCCCAACTCCGTGCGGAAAAAATAGAGCAAGAGCACCCAAATCTAATAAATCGTCTACATCCCCTTTAAGAATTTTTAAATCTTTGAGACCTTGAGCAATCACTCGTGCCGATGCCCGATGAACATCTTCCCATTTCACACCAATGCGACAGTTTTTTATTCCTTCTGCTTGAGCTTTAAAAACCAAATCATAAATATCTTTTTGTTGAGAACTCCATTTTCCATTCGCCGAAAATACTCGCGTAATATCGACACAATAATCTTGAATATCTGCACCAGCGTCAATTAAAACCATTTCTCCATCTTCCACAATTTTTTGTGTTGGAATTGCATGTAACACAGCAGCATTTTTCCCTGAACCGACAATCGTATCATAAGGAAATTTATCCGCCCCAGCTCGCAACACTTCGGCTTCATATTCAATTTGAATTTTTCTCTCTGTAATTCCTGGGCGAATTATTTTTTGTAAAACCTTATACCCCTCATTCGCCATCACCGCTGCTTTTTTGATCAACTCAATTTCTTCAGCATCTTTTTTCCGTCGCACCTGATTCCACTTTTCTTGAATAGGGTCTCGCTCTTTAATGAAATTTAAATTTTTATCTAAAAGAAATTGTTCTGGACTTGGTTTTCCTAATAAAAAAACTTTTTCTGGATTGATTTTTTTGATCCAATCAGAAAACTCAGAAACAGATCGACCTTGGACTTGATTTGGATGACCACCCTCCCATAAAATTTCATTTTCGCTAATGAGTTTAACAAAATCTTCCCAACCATTTTTTTTGGAATAAGCAGTAACACCATGAGATCTTCTTGATCCAGTAATCCAATAATAATCAGGATGTGGCAAAAACTCATACGTTTGATCATGGCCTCCGGGTTTTTGTATGGGTTCTCCACAAAAAACCAACACCACATCATTAGCTGCTAAATGTGGATCGAGTGCTTGAGCAATTTTTTTTCTGCGATTTGAAATTGTTTCTTGATTAAAATAATTCATTGCCGCGTATTAGAAATAATTTTTCCATCTTTCATCTTAACCACACGATGACAGTAAGGTAACACTGATTCATCGTGAGTAGCAATCAATGCTGATACTTTTTCTGTCAAACACAACTCGCGAAAGACA
>CAZFSQ010000483.1:0-1998 GCA_964521975.1 uncultured Oligoflexales bacterium
ATAATGAAAAATCTTGGTAGTTGTTTATCTTTTTCTATTTTCAATTTATTTTCATAACATTTTTCTAAAAGTGAGACGATATTACCGTGATAAGCACTTGCTGCCGGCGTTTTTTTTCTAAGATCCTCTTTCGTCATGGAAATTGCTTCAGTGGGATCTTTTGCAACACAATCCACCCACCCTTGCTTTTTTCTTGTCTCAATTCTTGAACCATCCCCTTCAGCAATTAAAGCCACACCTCCGGCAAT
The DNA here is from genome assembly GCA_964521975.1 of uncultured Oligoflexales bacterium. Taxonomy (GTDB): domain Bacteria; phylum Bdellovibrionota_B; class Oligoflexia; order Oligoflexales; family CAZFSQ01; genus CAZFSQ01. The sequence continues at coordinate 249 of CAZFSQ010000483.1, forward strand.
TTTCATGGCTTTTCCTTGAGCACCTGACATCCCACCTAATCCTGAGGAAATAAACAAAACGCCATTTAATTTCTGATCAACCGCCAAGCCTAATTTTTTTCTCGCGGCAATTAAAAGCGTATTATAGGTTCCATGCACAATCCCCTGTGGACCAATATACATCCACCCGCCTGCGGTCATTTGTCCATAATTAGCCACACCTAATGCGGATGCTCTCTGCCAACTTTCTTGATTATCATGCATTCCAATCATAAGACCATTGGTTAAAATCACTCTTGGAGCCTCTTCATGAGATTTAAAAATTCCCAACGGATGTCCTGATTGAACAAATAAAGTTTCATCTTTGCTAATGTTTTTTAAATAATATTTAATGAGGTGATACTGCATCCAGTTTTGACATACTTGACCTGTTTCACCGTAGGTTACGAGTTCGTATGGGTAAAGAGCTGTTTCAAAATCAAGATTGTTGTCAATCATTATCTGCAAGGCTTTTCCTGCAAGACATCTGCCCTGATACTTAGAAATAGGTTTCCCCCAAATTCGTCCCTCAGGACGAAAACGATACCCATAAATTCGTCCATAATTTTTTAATTCGTCTAAAAATTCGGGAATTAATTCTTCATGAAATTTTTTTGGAATATAACGCAGTGCATTTTTAATTGCTAAAACTTCATCGCTTGAGTTTAGATTGGAAAAGCGTTTTGGGGCACGACGAATAGTTTTCTCAAACCGAAAAAACTTGGGGGGAATTTTTTCCCCCCATAAAATTTCTTGTACTAATTTTTTTTTCAAAAAACTAAAACTCTCCTAAAGCTCCAACTAGAATAGAATTATCACTCTTAGCTTCTGTTTCAGTACCAGTAGCCGTTTTCAAAAATTTTCCGCTGCGACTTACCATGGCTATATAAGGTTTAAATCCTTCGGAGTGTGTGTTGCAATACGCACCAATTGCCCAGTTGCTACCATTATCATTGAATTTGCTAAAATCAGAACTTGAACCACTTGAACCGCCTGCAACTAAAGCGGTTGCTGCCGCCGCATTACCTTTTACATCCGTTCCAGCATCCGTAACATTACTCATCGTATATTTTAAAAATACTTTGGTAATGCTTGGCATATCATAAGATACATCTACCACCATATTGGAAACTGCATTTGTTTTTTCTGACCCATCCACCGTCTCTCCAATATTATCCATAATATAATCAAGTGACGCGGTCAAACCAGCCATTTCCGCCATGATGCCTAAATCAATTGTTTTTCGATGATTGAGATCCGAACTAATGAACTGAAACATAGGAGAAATCGGACCAAAATGTCCCGTCCAGAATACAATAAAAGCGGGTTGTTTATTAGCTTTATTAAAATTTCCTTTTACAGAATCATCTGTCAACTGTAACCCTGCTTTACCTGCAACATTAAATGCTACTTCAAAGGCAGGGGCATATTTCTCAAGTGGCATCCAAGCTGCCGCATAGGTTGACCATACAAAAGTATTATATCCACCTTTTTTTACTTCCCATCCACCTTGCATCAACTTCATTTTTCCATAACTTAAGCTAAACAAATCCATCGGCGTCCAAGTCACATTCGCGTAATCTAAAGAACCACCACCTAATGAATATCTCACTTTATAAGTTACATCGTTATAGATATTTCCTGATAACTTCAAATTAGCTGCATTTAGTTTAATGTTAGAAGTTTTTGTGGGTTTATTTGTATCTGTTTTTTCTAAACCATGATCAAAATT
>CAZFSQ010000484.1:0-1992 GCA_964521975.1 uncultured Oligoflexales bacterium
AAACACGATGATGGCAGCAGTGACCTGTATAATAGATGCAAGGTGGCCACCCTCCATAAATAGACCGAGTAGAATGAAACCTATAGCTACCACGGGGCCGAGAATACTAGTTAAATCCATATTCAAACTCCTTTATGAATAACGAGAGAATTTTAAGTGCTAAAAATAAATTATTTACTTGCGAGAATACTCTTTTTCCATTCTATCACGCGGAGGGCGATTTCATCTAGGGTCTCACGAACCATGATGGAATCACCGTTGATAAAATGGATCAAAGTGTCTGGAGTTGTTTCGATATATTTTACTACTTCGAGACTTACCAAAATAGGGGAATCGTCGAGTTTACTGAGTTTGATCATAAAGATGCTCTGGCACTCCCTTCGGTCGTTGGGCATGACTCATTAATTATAAACCTAGTCGGCTTTTTTCAATAGCCCATTTTCGTAAATGAATCGCAACTGTTTCTGATCGCTCCATACATGGCCATCCTTAGATACCATAATGCTCAGAGAAAACTCTCCCCCAAAAGCGATGAGTTTATTAAAGACAAAACTTTTAAGTGGGCTTTCCTCGCCAGTTAAAATGATGGTTGTTGAGGCTTGATCTTTTTCATTGGCGGGAATAATCATATCAGGATAAATATCGATCACTTCTTCAGCTAATGAAACTTTTCCAATTTGCAACTTACCTGCTTGATCAAATTTTATATAAACTTTCCATCCATTAAAAATATCAATATTACTCGCCGCGATTTTTAATTTTAAATTGGAATTTTCTTGAGGAGAATTAAGCAGTAATTTGTGGATGAGCGGGCGGTCTCTTACCTCTTTAACATCCGAGGGATAAAAAGCGGATAATTTTTCTTGATAGGCGGTGGCTTTAGTTTTCGGAACTTCATTTGAGGAAGAATTGATTTTAATCCCACCGATTTTTTGAAAAGAGCTTTCGACGTCTTGTGAGAGCTTTCCTTTCGGTTTAGTAAAAAACTTAACTGAACGAAAAACACTGTCTTCCCCAGCTAAGCGAATCAGAGCGTTGGCATTAATTTCTGGAAACGTGGTGTCTAATAATTCATGTGCATTTGCAATAGTTTGTGTGGGAGAGGATAAATCTTTTTTGAGCTGTTTTAAAGATGTAATGGCATTTGTGGCAATTCTAATTCCGTCGAAAGAAGTCGATTGCAAATTAAATAACTTAAAGGGTAGAGCAAAAAATGATTTGAACCACTGGCTTTGAAATGAAAGTGAATTTCTAAATTGAGATGAACTCCAATTTTCATCATTTATATTTAAAGATTTTCTAAAAGATTCCCACATCTCGTTTTCGTTCTTTTCAAGAATCTTTGTAATATTTTTTTGTGTAAATGCAATGGAAGCTGTGGCAGAAAATTCACCCAAATATTGTGGGGGAGTATGAATAATTCTGGTGCGGGTCAGAGGGGATGAATAAAAAAGCTGTTTCCGATTGGAGGCAACTTGTTCTTTATCTTTTAGAGGTAAGATAGGAAGATTTTCTAAGGGAAGTGAAGTGAAATATTTTAAAAGCGAAACATATTTTTGATATTCGAGTGCATCCGTATAGCGGTCTTGAATTTCTAAATTAATATTTAGAATATAAGCATCGGCTTCTCCGGTTTTTAAAACATATTTTTCGTTTTCATTTTTATTTTCATTCGGTAAAACTTTAATCTGAAATTGTTCATAGACTTTGGTGGACTCATTTCCCACAATTAAATCCCACTGATTGATATCGTTTGTTTCTTCAGCCTGTAACACATAAGACCTTTCTTTCGGGTCAATGAGTTCTAACTCTGATTTTTTTCTTGATTTGTCATGGCTGTGCCCAACAATAAATAAATTATTTTTGCGGCCAACTTCATTTTCAAGTGCTGTTTCATCTTTGGTGAAATGAAATTCAACACCACAATTAAAAGCATCTTTTTTCTGCCTAAGATAACATTCATAAGAAGATCTAAAATCACCTCGGACAGCT
>CAZFSQ010000485.1:0-1988 GCA_964521975.1 uncultured Oligoflexales bacterium
AGTTCTAAGATAACCGTCGAAAGTCGGTTAAGTAGGGGCCGAGCATGGGAAACAAAGATGAGTGTGCCTTCATAGTTCATCAAAAAATTTTCTACCCGCCCCAAACTAGGCAAATCTAAATGGTTAGTGGGTTCGTCGAGCAAAAGGATATCGGGGTTATTGATAAAAATTTTCGCCAATTCTAAACGCATACGCCAGCCGCCGGATAGAGTTAAAGGCGAATCGGTATATTGCTCTTGCACAAAGCCTAGGCCGTCGAGAATTTCTTTGGCTCTCGACTCTAGGCTATAGCCAGACAAGGTTCGGTATTGGTCTTCTAAATTTGCATATTCATTGAGTAACTGTTCTTCATGATTTGTCTCGTATCGCTTGAGCAATTCTTCCATACGATCATGGATGATGCTGAGCCTGGTTGCCCCTGATGCAACTTCGTTAACGATAGTAGGTTTTGGATGGGGATTGGGTTCCTGGGGGAGGTAACCAATTACGGCATCTTTGGGCTTCGTTACACGCCCAGCACTAGATTCGATTTCTCCTGTAAAGATGCGTAGCATAGTGGTTTTGCCGGCTCCGTTAGGGCCAATAAGGGCAATACGTTCACCTTTAGGGATATTAAATTGCACATCTTTGAACAGAGTTCGTGTGCCGTATTCTTTGCTTAGATTTTCAAGGATTAACACGACTGCCTTATCGTTAATCAGCGGATTTGCTAAATGGTCTAATGTGGATAAGCACATTTAATACCAGTGCAATTCTAATTAAAAAATCCATACTAACTTGACTAATCATAAATTAACTCAAGATCTCACCGCATAATTTTTTGGTTTTTTGAGAATTCTAATTTTTTCTTCGACTTCAGACAATAGTTTCATCCTCTGAATACTCTATCTATAATTTAAAATTTTATATGCTTATTTTTTGAACCCCCTTCTATTTCCATAATAAACCTTCCAATGTTTTTCTTATTAGAGAGTTATTTCCTATAATTTTATCCTCTCCCCATCCGGCAGCGATATCCATTGTTCTGAGGTTAATTCTATTAACTTATTAGAAAGTATTTTTTTAAACGTTGCTTCTTCAGCATCTATTTCTCGTTTCTTACATTTTTCAATTTTATAAATCTTGGAATAGTAACTCACATATTGATTGTTCACCCCTCGACAGGCTTCATCTATAGGAATCACATCCACACTCAATCCATATTTCAATTCCTTTTTGAATTCCTCATCCGTAATACTCGTAACTGGTTCCCCTTCCACTAAATTAAAAAATTCCTCGACAGATAAACCAATTAATGGATTTTTTTCTTTTTTCATTTTCTTTTTGTGGGCATCAAATGTTTCATAATCAGGGATCAAGCGTTTTTTGCATTTCTCTATATAATAAACATCCACATAAGAATAAGTGATATAGGAACCTTCGAGTTGCGAACAACTTCGCTTGACCATATTTCTAGTCTCTAACACATCCCCTTCTGGCAGTTTTGCAATTACATCATTTTCCACTTCATGGATTTTAATTTTCTTTTGATGAAGATCTAAAATAAAATCTTGCGATTCAATTTTTCGCCTCTTACATTTTTCGACAATAAATAATTCGCTGTAGGAACCAATCACCTTCCCCTCCCATTTATTACAAACGGCTTTGATTTCTACAGGTGAAAAAATTTGCGGTGTTTGTTCTGGCTCAACAAATCTTGACGAAGGTATTTCACTTGGAGTTGGGGGAACAGCTCCAGATTCATTTTGTTGTGAATAAAGAAACGCCCCTGACAAGAAGAGAGTTAAGCATATATATTTTTTTATTCTTTCCATTTTTAAATTCACCTTTAATTAAAATCTTTCTTTGAGAAAGAAAAACTTTTCATTAGTGTTTTCGGTAAGATGATTGAAAAATTAAGGGCTTTTATCAATTTACAATGAGCTGACTGTATAATCATCTAAAACCACTCATATTTTTATTTGAAAGCTATGCTAAAATATTTGAAT
>CAZFSQ010000486.1:0-1980 GCA_964521975.1 uncultured Oligoflexales bacterium
AAAAAATCAAGTTTGTATCGTTTCCTCAGGGCCTCTGACCAGCCCTGATTTATCACATGCTCTGAGTCAATTTATTCCTGCTACAGAATATTTATTTTTTTATGATGCTATCGCTCCAATTTTTGATATGGATTCGATCCAACAAGAAAAACTTTATTGGAAAAATAGATATGATAAAAAAGATCCAAGAATAAATGCAATACATGACGAAGAACAAGGTGATTATCTCAATATTCCCTTTACTAAAGATGAATATTTTTCTTTCATTCAAGATATTACTCAAGCTGAAAAGATGCCTCTTCATGATTTTGAAAACACATCTTATTTTGAAGCCTGCCTCCCCATTGAAGTTATATGCGAACGCGGCCCCCACACATTGCGTTTTGGTCCGATGAAACCGAAAGGATTGGAAGACCCTAAAACAGGTCGAGAACCTTTTGCGGCAATTCAGATGCGAATGGAAAATAAAGAAAAAACCATGTGCTCTATGGTAGGATTTCAAACAAAAATGAAATGGCCAGAACAAAAAAGAATTTTTTCTAAATTACCCGGACTTGAAGAAGTAGAGTTTTTACGTTACGGCTCAGTGCATCGAAATACTTATGTGCATGGTCCCAAAGTTTTTAACCCCAATTTATCGCTTAAAAATAATTCTCGTGTATTTCTTGCAGGACAAATTACTGGAGTCGAAGGTTATACTGAATCAAGTTCCATGGGAATTTTAAGCGGAAATTTTGCTGCTTCTGAAATAGAAAAAAACATTTTCTCCCCTCCACCTAAAAATACATTGATGGGTGCTCTTTTAAATTATGTAACCTATGGCAATTTACATGGTGACTTTGTCCCTATGAATGCACATTTGGGTTTATTGCCTTCTTTAAGTTTAGAAAACAGCCTTGAACATAAGAAAAAAATTCCTAAAAACATACGCCGCCAAAACCAATGCCTAGCTGCACGAGATGCTTTCGCAAAATATTTTTCCCAGCAAATTTCACTACAAAACTATTTTTCCTCTTGCAATTATATGAGCAACTCTAGGATAATAGAAAAACAGTAATTGAAAATTGCCCAATCAATCGGAGTCGCTAAGTATGAAAAAAATTGTTGCTGTCGGTATTTTTACTTTAGGTTTTTCTTGTACAGAACAACATAAACCCTTCAAGTATTGGGAACAGCTTGATAGCGAGAGAAAAGTTGCTTCACAAACTCCTCCCACATTAACCGACGATGGAAAACTTCCTAACGCTAGTCAGGCGATAGCTGGACAAAATCAAGGTCCTGGTGAAAAAGTTTATACAACCTATTGTGCTGCATGTCATGGTGCTACAGGAAACGCTAAAGTTAATAACGCTCGCGATTTTACTGAAAAGAAGTGGCAAAAAGAAACGGATGATGCTCGCATCCTTAAAGTTATCAAAGAAGGCGGTGCTGCTGTCGGATTAAGTGCGGTGATGCCTGCTTGGGGTGCTCTCATCCCCGACAGCGAAATGGATGGCTTGGTTAAAAAAGTTCGTTCATTCGGTAAATAAAAAAAATCAATCTTTATCAATTTTATCTCGGATAAACTTTAACCAACGCCGATTTCACACTCGATCCAATCTTTGCAGTGATCATCACTTCTTTTTCAACATCAACTTTTTTCATATACGCTTTAAATTGAATCGCATCGTTTCCTTCTTCTATCGTCACATAATCAGGTAAGTCAAGATTGGAATCATCGCTCGATAATTCAACAGCGATTCCACCTGCTAAAGCTTTTTCTTTTAATTTAATCGTTCCTGAAAACTTTACATCTTCATAGACGCCCAAAGAGTCGAGGGTGATATTTTCAAGTGTTAAAGCTGGAATTTCTGTTTTTTGCGGCCACCAATTTACATTGAGTGAAGTATTCCAATACCCGTCAGCACTCATCACACCAATATACCAATCACCCGCTGTACCATAATAGAAACTGCAATTTTCGTTAGAACCTTTATTTTT
>CAZFSQ010000487.1:0-1977 GCA_964521975.1 uncultured Oligoflexales bacterium
TACCAGGATCGACTTTATTAAATGGCTGGAGTGGATCAACGACAATAACTAAATGGCATCCACGATCGACAGCAAGTTTCAAATCACATGATTTAGTGATCTGACCATCGACATAAAAACGCTCATTAATTTGAGTTGGGGTGAAAAATGGTGGCAGAGAACAAGAAGCTCGTACAGCTTTACTAATAGGAAGATCTTGAGCATTTTCTTTCGAGAAGACAACATGCTCAAATGAATCTTGATCGGTAACACCGATATGAAGTTCACTAGGAAGGTGCTGAAAACTATCACCTCTCCCTGTTGATGTTGATGCTATGTGAAAATAGTTTTCAAGTTTATCACCTTTAAATAAACCCGTCGGAATATTTTGTAGAGTTTGGTTAATCCATTTTTGAGGATTGATACTCAACCAATCCGTAGAGTTTTTTGCAAAATGCAGAAGAATGTCTTTAGCCGCAAAATCAAAAATGGTGGAGCTATTAAATTTGGGTAAAACTCCAGAGGTGCCTTTGAAGGCTTTGATAATTTCAGCAATGGGAACCTGAGTTGCTAAAAGTGATCCTGCGATGGCTCCACTAGAGACTCCCGTGTATAAATTGAAATCGTAGATGGTTTTTCCACTGAGAGTATGTTGTAGAGCAAGTAAAACACCGAGTTCATATAAAATTCCTTCGAGTCCACCGCCACCAAAAGCAAAACCAATTTTACTCTCCTGTTTTTTATTCTTGAGAAGAATCTCCTCGACAAGCCAACGTAATAAAAACGCGGTGCTCCTGGGCTGAATGCACACATCACGAATATTAAAACGACCGAGTTCAAAAGCATGTTCTACTTGTTTAATATCGTCACCTAAAATAGCAATAACCCGGCTCATCGGAAAATGAAAATCAGGCCCCCATTTTGTCGCGAGTTTTTCAACATCTTTTTTGATTTGTCTTAAAGCGTCCAATACTTCAATCCCATCTTTACCACGCTCATCATAGATTAAAAGATCAACAGGATTTTTTTTAAGATGTGAAGTGATTTTACTTAAATCATCCACTAGGTAAACGTAAAACTTAAAGCCTTTTAAGAGGTGATGAGAAATTTTATAATGCTCGTACTCTTCAGAAAATTTTTTGGCGTTTAAGCGTTGGAGAGAAAGCTTGGTTAACTCAACTTGTGCAGGAGAAGCGACGTAGAGAAAATGTTGGTTCACGAGCAAATATTCTCCAAAAGTTAAATCATATTAAATAGCATTTTATCATTGAATGAGAAAAGTAAGGTAGATAATTAGATAATTTCTAAAGAATTTTTATTTTCTGCCGAGTTCTTAGCCAAGAAGTTATTTTTATCTAAACAATTTATGGAGGAAAAAAAATGAGATTGAAAAGAAATGTAAGCACGACAATTGCAATGATAGCATTATTTATAGCTATGGTGAGCTGTGAAAAAAAAGAAAGTGTTCCAGCGAGTGAAGATGAGGCTACTACCGCAGCATCATCAAGTACAACAACAGCAACAAGCGAAGAAAAAACTGATGCTGAAACTGTTGCTCAAATTACGGATGGAGTGAATGCTGCAGCTAATGCAATACAAAGTTCTGGTGAAGTAATTTCTCCTGGTGAGTCAGCCTTAAATATTTCTACTACTTTTCGAATGAAAAGTTACCCAGAAGAATGTGATGAAAGAAGATCAGGATGGCCAGTTAGTGAAGAAGAGGGAGGTACATCAGGAGGATCTTTCGCATACAATAAACAGTTTGTTGGATGTTTGCTAAAGCAACCTGACATGAGAGGAGAGACTGTTATCGGAGCATTAGCATCTATTGTTAGTACCATTTGTGCTATTGGCGATAAAATAACTTTCGATGGTGAAGAACATGAAATTGATATTCCATTGGCAACAGGTTGTTATATGGATGGATATGGTGGAATGTTACAAGCAATTGTGGGTGGTGAAACAATCTCAGGTGCAAAAGTTACTGCTGGTAAAACT
>CAZFSQ010000488.1:0-1975 GCA_964521975.1 uncultured Oligoflexales bacterium
CAAAGGAAAAGTCCTTTCATAATTCCTTCGATAAATTAATAGAAAATCAAAAACAAATTTCATATAGTAATTTTTTAGTGGCTAGCACGAAGCAAATTGTTATTCGTCCCCATTTTGATCTAACAGGAAAATTAAACGGGCTAACAAGTCAATTTACATTGATGAAGTTTTAGTGGGGAATATGGTTTTATGAAAAAATATGTAGCTCTCATTTTTTTTACATTTTTATTAAATTGTAAAATTAGCAATAAAGGAATGCGATCCAATGACGAAGGGGCATCACAAGTTAAATTTGATAGCGAAGCCTCGCAAATTATTCATTCTTCCAACGTGTTTAAAACATTTCAGCAGGATCAAATAAAACTTATCTGTAATTTAAAATCGCTTATTATTTTTATCGCTAATTCAGAACATAGCGGTGAATATTTTTTTCCCGCTAATCCTAATCAAGAATATTTGAATTATATTCAAAATTATTTTGTCGAATCGGATGCTAAAAGAATGGAAACCATGAGAAGAGTGGAAGATGATCTTGGCATTGCGTTGAGTAAAAATGATTGCCCGGCAGAACTAGGTCCGTACATAGGAGAGACACATCTTCTTATTATCGGTGATGGTCCTGGAGTTGGAGATTCCTATATCCGAACGCAAGTTAGTAAATTTGAGAACGGGAGATGGGTTTCATCGCCACAAAAATTAAATTGGTCATGGAAGGGAGATGGGCGGGGTTTAGTTTTAAGCAACGAATCCTTTGAAATTAATTTACCTAAAAATATAAAATTTATGACACGAAGAATGATCGACATACTGACAGAAAACCAAAAACCATTTGATCAAATCAATTATATTTTTAAAAGTCATGGTGGATTATTTGGTAGAAATATAAATGAGGACAGCCTTGTTTATAATTTTGATAGAGACAAATACGCTCGTTCATTATTTTTATTTGATCTGCATGACGAAAACGGGAATAAAATTTTTTCTAATTTTGTGATGCCAAGTTGGTCGCGAAAAAAGCGATGTGAAATTTTAAGAGAACCCAATTGTGATGAGCAGTTGATTGTGAGTAGTTCCGATAAAAGTGGAACTGATAAAAGTGGAACGGATAAATCGGGGACAGACAAGAGCGGCACTGATAAATCAGGAACTGATAAAAGTGGTACAGATTATGTTGGCCCTGTATTTATAGAGATTCCCGACATTACTCCCTTTGTAACTTTTTCACAGAGAGAACAACCTCCTGCTAATGAAAAAATTCCTGAAGCCTATTTTGTTGCTGGGCAAGCAGCTATTTATGATTCTAGTTCTTTGCCGCTTGGAACCCATCGCTTTATGACAAACTCAGATCGCACGGGAAATGCTAGCCCCAATTTTTATATCCTAGAATCTTGTTTTGGTGCGGAATACTTTGGTGAAAAATCGTTACGAGGAAATTTATCGGCATCGGTTACAATTTTTAATACCGATCAGCTTTATACTGATCTTATCAACTATTCGACATTAAGCAGTACACAGTTGACCTATTTGCCATTCATTTATCATTGGCGATCACAAAACCCAGAACTAAATAAATTGGGAACCTTATTTCAAGAAAAATTAGCAAGCGGTATTGATACCAGTCGTGTTGCCGCTCAGTATCCAAGTCTTGAAGGAAAAATAAACGAAAACTTTAAACATGTATTCGTTAAGTATTATAACCCGAATGAATTACCCAAATAAAATTAGTCCTGAACAAAAAAATCAAACTCGTGAAAAGTCATTTATTTTGTATGGGAATTTTTTTGCATCTATTTTAATCATGATTGCCACCAGTATCTACTTTAATAAATTTTATACAGTAGAAGGGTGGCAGAATTTTTTTTTTAAAGATGCATTAAAAATTAATGAATGTGATTTTCGTTATCTTTCTGATTCTCAGTGGCAAAAGATTCAAGTGCCCCATTATGGATTAGATTTTGCAACAACTTTTCCTTGG